>JAHEAA010000006.1 GCA_019721035.1 Candidatus Sysuiplasma acidicola | reverse complement strand
TGGTTTTCGTCGACACTGAACCACTCGAATCAGCCAGGGAAACGGTTGCACCGCTTATCGGATAACCGTTGGCTGAATCGGTTACACGACCTGTAACATCGCCAGCCCCGATGTATATCGGAGAGACAGTTATATTCCCACCGGTCTCAGCTGTTCCGGTGTCGCTGGAAGGTATCTGTTCAGTCTTGGAAACAGTTCCAAGAGCGTTAGAGAAACTGGCGGAGAGTGTGTATGTTGCTCCGGGTTCGGCAAAGAAATGCCAATACCCGGTTGCATTTGTTTTCAGTGCAAAATTAACGATTACACCTCCCATGTCCTGCTGCAATATGACGACACTGTTGGCGTCCGGAACACCGGAGCGCAAGTAGGCATAACCGCCTATGGAAACAGCCCGAGCAAGATACATGTTTACTGAAGTCCCTGAACCATTAAAATAACTCATAAAACCGTTACTAGTCAATTCAAATAATTCATTCTGAGTGAATAAAGTAATTGTGCCCCCTCCTACGCTTGAAGCTACTGAGGGAAAGTTGCTTATCGTAATCAGAATCATTGTCCCCACACCATATGCGTTGTGCCCCGCTGCCTCATTTCCTGAAGTTACCACTGTACTGCCATTGACAACTCCTCCCCATTCCCAGCTTGAGCCCGATCCAGTAAAGCCATTGGTATTGGAGGCCATGGCTCCCTGATTCAGGACACCCGATGGCCCGACAAATTGATCCATTATAAGATATGTTGCAACAGGAAGCGCTATCTCGGGGAATACGACTGCTGCGGCAGTCAAAGCCACATTCACCGCGGTATCAACTGTTTTCAAAGTTTTTCCTTCACCTGTTGAAGTTTGGGATATATTCAGACCAGTGTTATGCACGGTCTGGATTTCTGTAGAAACTGCACCCGGATCTGTCCCGCCAATGGTTTCCTTCACCCCGATTTTCAAACCCGCGGCTCCGTAAGTGTCACTACTGGCTTGATAAATATACTGATTTGCGCCTCCTACACCCGAGACGAAAAGTTCGGCTTCAAACTCACTGTTTGCACCACCACTATAGTAATAGTTTGTTGCGTTGTAGGGTTTATTGCTCAGATTGAGCTGGACAGCATTAGGGATATCATTTGAGCTATTGCTCGCAGTCTGATACGCACTATTACCTATAGCTTGGCCCTGTGAATTTGTTACAAGATAAAACGAGTGATCAGTTGTCATATAAATCGTGTCATTCCCAAGGTATCCTGTAAAGTAGTAGTTCGTCGGTATCGATGACGCCTTCGCCACACCCGCAGCCACATGCACTATGACAAACATGCCTGCGAGCAGGAACAGGACCGTGAACGTGACGGCCCTCAGTTTCCTGCAGATGTTCCCGATGGTCCCTTTTCTCGATTGCACGATAACTGAGCTGTTCTGACTCTGCTCAACGCTCATTTCAGCCACTCTCAAATTATGCAATTTATGTGCCGTAGGTACGGCAACACAACTTTATAAATATGCCGGATTGGCGACCCTGTCAACTTTTGCTTGAAAAAGTTGACTTAAAGGCTTCCGTCAGCATCTTTGATAGAGTAGAGGTCTGACGTTACCGAGAACTCTACTCTATGGAATATCAACGAAAATTTGACAAGGTCGGATTGGCAGCATTAGACGAGACATGGCAATGAAAGAAGCAATGAAGGAATATAGAAAAATAACAGTAAGACTGAACGAAGAGTCGTATAAAGCACTCAAATACTGGACAGTGGACAATGACACCACTGTCAACAGTGCTGTCACCATGGCGATTGAGAAACTGGTAAAGAATCGGGGCCGTTAAGCCTGCTTTATGATCGCCGCCGAGCAATTGTCTGTTTGATAGGTGGCAGGAACTTTTTGCCCGTCTCCCCTGATTTCCTGTAGAAACTCACTGCATTCCGTATCGTTGAAATCGGCAGGCCGACATGCTTCGCCAAAAGTGCCCATAGCATGCTTTCCTCCCTGAGAACATGTGCCCTCCCGATCTTCCTTACTGTTGCTCTCACTGACCTTCCGGGATTCTTTCCAGACCTTGTATGCCTTCGTCAGGCTTTACCCGATTCTTCGCAACCCTGACGCGATCTGATATGCGCCCGCTTTCGAAAGATGCAATAATGGGCAGAGTAGCCTTAAGAATCATGATGCTAACGTCTTCCCTGCTGTCTTAAAGTGTGTCTGTAGGAGTTTATTTGTTACGCTGGAAGCGCTTGACCCGAGGCTCGAGCTGCCAAATCGTCTCCGATGCCTTTGTGAATCTTGCTTCACAGTTGACGCTGACGATGTATCACACGTGGAGGTGTTACCATAGCCTGGAAGGCTGATCGCTGTCACTGTTGAGCGCCAAAATTATGAAATATTCGTTGACGCTTAGATAGTTTCCTTAACATGTCTGAACGGCAGCGGCATATGAGGTTTCGTTCGGATTGTATTTGACGACAACGCAAAGGCCATAAAGCCAGGGAGCGCATGGAGTTTGACGGGAAGATTAATACGGTGAGAACTGACAATGGAGGTGTGCATCAATGAAAGCCATTGTAATGGCCGCAGGCAAAGGCACAAGACTGCTTCCGCTCACCGCAACAAGACCCAAGCCGATGATTCCCCTTCTGAATGAGCCCATACTCGATCATATGCTGAAGAGCCTGAAAAATGCGGGCATAGACGAGGCAACAGTGCTTGTGGATTACCTGTCCGACAGCATCGTTAGACATCTCGGGAATGGCGAGCGCATTGGAATGAAGGTGGAATACACGACGAACAACATCATGCGCGGGACAGCCGGGGCGGTGAAACATGCGGCGTCCGATCTGCATGAGCCGTTTATTGTCGTATCTGCAGATGTGCTCACCACACTCGACTTCAGAAAACTGATCAGTGCACATGAGTCGATGGGCACAAAGATAACAATGGCGCTTTCGAGCGTCAGGGATCCGTCGCAATACGGTGTGGCGATAATGGATGACATGAACAGGGTGACGAGATTCCTGGAAAAACCAAAGAGGGAGGAGGCGTTCAGCAGCCTTGTCAATGCGGGAATGTATGTCTGCGAGCCCGGCGTCCTTGAACTTATACCGGAGAGGACACAATTCGATTTCTCCAGGAACCTGTTTCCGGCAATGCTGTCAAAAGGAGAGGCCATTGGCGGTCACCCATTCGACGACTACTGGAACGATGTGGGTATACCGAGCACATATCTTGGAGCGACAAGGGACATGGTTGAAGGGAGACTGGAGTCCGGGCTCAGGAATACTGCGGCCGCTGAATACGAAGACATGAAGTATGGAAGACTGGTGACGGGGAGCAACTGTTCCATAGCGGCCTCGGTGGACATCGACGGCTTTGCAGTCCTTGGGGACAATGTTACACTAGGAAAGAATGTTACGATATCCCACTCCGTTATATACAGCAACACAGAGATAGGTGACGATTCGGTGTTATCTGAGGCTATTGTCGGCGAAGGAGCGGTGCTGGGAAAGTCTGTAACCCTTGATCAGGGTGTGGTCATAGGCGACAGGACAAGAATTGGAGAAGGAAGCCGAATCGGCCACAACATAAAGATATGGGTTCATTCAAGACTGGGACCTGGCACAAAAATGTTGCATACGTGATAAAAATGAGACTGTATTCGTGGGAGAGATACGAACCGCTGAACATTACGAAAACAGGGATAGCAATAGCCAAATTCTTCGGAGAAGGAGCTACGATAGGCACCGGCAGAGATGGTCACGCCGTTTCCAGGTTCGCCAGGAGATGCATAGTCAGCGGCCTCGTTGCGAGAGGCGCACAGGTTCTCGACTTCAGGCTTGTTCCGAGTCAGGTACTCAGATACGGGACGGTAAACCAGCATCTGGACGGATCCGTGTATGTTTCATCCTACCGTGATGAGGTTCAGATACATGTATACGGCAAGGACGGAAGGAACATGCACGCGGAAGGGTTGCTCAAGATACGAGAGCTTGTTCAAGACACCGCAGATGAATCGTGTTCCAGAAATGATATCGGATCGCTGATGCAGTATACCAACGGGATAGAGGATTACGTTGACCATCTCCTCTCAATCATGAATAGGAAGATGGCGAAGAAGGTGCTCGTGGACACACAGGCTGATCCGGTTTCGCTGGTCGTTGAGCCCTTGCTGCAAAAGGCCGGCGTCGAGTATAGAATATTCAATCCGATGCTTATGGACAGCGGCGGACTCCGCAACAGAGACGAATTCATGGAAGAGCTGAAACTGGGAAAATACGATGCTGGAGTGATTATAGAGAGGGATGAGCTTCTGGGCATCGCACTGATAGACAGCGAAGGCAGAAAGGTCCAGTTCGGCTCCCTGGAGGAAATGCTGAAAGGGCTGTCGGGCAGAAGCGATGATGTGTGATGAGCGGCCCGCACCTCTTATCGCTTCTGCTGAATGCCCATTATGAATATCCGGCCTCCCCCGAAAACGGGACGTATTCGCACATCAGGCTTTATGAAACAGTCAGGGACAGTTACCTGCAGATTATTCAGACCTTCAGGAATATCGCTGAAAATGAGGGAAGACTTGGCATAAGCATGTCTGTATCTCCACCCCTCCTTACGCTGTTTTCAGACGGCAGCTTCAGATCGGGTTTCGAGCATTTT
Source organism: Candidatus Sysuiplasma acidicola (assembly GCA_019721035.1). NCBI lineage: Archaea > Methanobacteriati > Thermoplasmatota > Thermoplasmata > Candidatus Sysuiplasmatales > Candidatus Sysuiplasmataceae > Candidatus Sysuiplasma > Candidatus Sysuiplasma acidicola. The sequence goes on along the minus strand of JAHEAA010000006.1, from coordinate 110,937 downwards.
ATGGACAACTCCGTAAAAAGCCTGACCTCAGACCTCAGATACTTTGCGGAGTCTGGTAACAAAGAGAAACTGAGAGTCGCGGAATACTGGCTTAAAAAATATGACGAACTGACATTCCTCTTCAATGATATCGGCGGAGACATAACGGCGGAACTCGCAAGACTTGAGAGCCGTGGTCTGGAATTATTGACGACTGCTGCCACCAATCCTTCGCTCCATATGCTTGGAAACGAGAAATGCATCAGGGCACAGATCACGGTGGGCGCGAGAGCTTTCGAGGAGCATGTTGGACACGCTCCCGGCGGCATCTGGATTCCTGGAGCACTCCCACGCGGTCTTCGCAATGGAGGCGGGCACATCGCAGGTGTAAAATCCCCCTGGAAGACAATCGATGACGCCGTGGCAGCGGCGGGACTGTCATACTTCATTACCGATGCGAATTCGAATAATATGGCCTGGGACAATGGCGAAGCAGATGTTATCCGCCCGGTTTTATCTGAACGTGGGCATGAACTGCATTCCCCATTTATCCTGAAAGGCAGTAATGGCACGTTCGCCGTACTTACAGGGACCGTTGCTTCTGCCGCGGAGTGGCACCGTTGTGAAGGCGGCTACGCCACAGACGCCGATTATCTGGAATCAGGCGCAAAGAGCGTTCCCGGGGGCATACGGTACTGGCACAGAGCACGTGACGGCGCATCTGCAGAAGGCAGAGAAACGTATTCACCTGAAGCTGCGGCTTCAAGAGTAGAGCAGCATGCATCCGATTTTCTGGGAGAAGTCGTAGAAAAATCATTATCGGGTGAAGGAGCTGTAATCACAGTTGCTGCGGACGCAGAACTCTTCGGCAGCCTGTGGCATGAAGGACCAAGCTGGATTTCGAAAGTGTTCGGCAAAATGAACGGTTCCGGCATATTAGCGAAGACAGCTGGAGAATGCGCCCGCGAAACAGTGTCGGCGGAAACAGTAAGCCTCAGCAATTTACTCTGCAGATTTGAGCTCAATCAGGATAACGTGTGGAACGATTCGTCCCGGAGTCTGCTGAAAAGCATTCACGATTACGAAGCCAGGCACATTGCACTTCTGCACAATATGGGTTTGAAAAAATCCGGGACGAAAGAGAGAATCGCAAAACAGGCGGGAAGAGAACTCCTGCTTCTGGAAGGTTACGCACGCATCCCGGATGCCTTTCCGGGCATGCAGGCGGAAGATGACGCCGAACATCAACTCGCACATTCAGGATGCTTCGACAGACTCATGGAGATTGCTTCGAAGAACGATACAGAAGAAGAGGACAGAAAATTCCTCGAAAACTGCGAAAAGATGCACCCCATTTTTCCGAAGCTGGATATATCCACCTGGGAGTGAAGGGACGTCTGCCCTGTTGCCACAACGGCTTACAATCAGGTTTATCTAGGCTGTCCTTTCTGGCAATCAGAACACCATGAAAGGGAAACGCGCTTTCGGCAGGAATTCACGCGGCGTGTATGCTGTCGGATTCGCAGACATGATTCGCACACTCGGCAGGTCTTCGGCAGTCATACTGCTCCCCGTATACTTCCTGACGGACAGGCATGCCGACTATCTGCTCATAGGCGGCATTATCGCGGCGAGTTATCTGGTGACGGTGCCGCTGGGCATCATCGGCGGTGCACTGTCAGACAGAGTAGGGAGGAGGCCGCTTTTCACAGTTATGCCTTTTCTGTCGGCACTGGGCTTCGCAACGATGGGCCTGGAAATATTTTCGAATGCGCCGTTGTCACTCATATTCCTGACGTTTATCTGCGCGACTCCGATAGGCAATCTGCAGCAGACGGTGGATTCGGCAGTGCTCTCAGATCTCACTCTTCCTTCTGAGAGAACCAGGGCGTTCAGCATCCTGAGGCTGGCATCAAATGTGGGATTCTCCCTTGGTCCGGCGCTGGGCGGATTCGTTGCACTGTTCGGCTACGGCGTGCTCATGCTGATACCGGCCGCCGGCAACATAATAGAGGGCGTTGTCTACATAATGTTCGTCCGGGAGACACTACCTGAAAGGGGGGCCACCAGCACAGCTATACCTTCTCTGAGAAAAGCGCTGATTGCCTTTCCCTCATCAGATCGCCCGTTCTTGATAATCATCGGAGTGATGGTTGTGGCACAGCTGTGCCTCGGTCAATGGGGAACGACTCTGACGCTGTTTCTTTCGAGCAGTTATCGTCTGAGTCCGGCACAGATTGGACTCATGTATTCGCTCAACGGCGTTGTTGTGGTGCTCTTTCAGCTGCCCGTAAGCAGGCTGATGAACCGATTCGCCGAGCTGAACAGATTGATCATTGGTGTTGCGATGTATGCTGTATCGTTCTTCATGTTCGGTCTGTTTTCGGCATATCCGATGATTCTCACTGCAGCAGCAATTTTAACGATGGGTGAAAACATCTACAGCCCAACGGGAAGCACACTGATATCGAAGATGGCGCCGCAGAACAGAAGGGGCGAGTACTTTGGTGCCTACAGCGCTATTGGCGCTTTTGCTGCTCCGGTGATTGTGCTCTTTGGCTCTGTGCTTCTCACCGTGTTTTCCCGGACTCCGGTAGTTCTCTGGGGCATCGTGGCCGCGCTTGGCTTCACCGCATGTCTGATGCTCTGGAAAGTCAGGGACGTCATACCTGCGGAAAGGCTTTCAGACGAGGTTTTTGTCGAACGAGCGGATTGACCGCATGTTAAAGTGCACACATTCACGGAACTGGCCGGCCGTCCTGTTTCAGCAGCAATACGACCTAAGAAAAGTGTGTAGACATCCCGCATGGTGCCTGAATGAATTCGTGATGATTGTTACGGCAGGGCACAAAATCCGGAACACAGTTATCCCGGCGCGTGAGAACATGAGCTGACACAAACAAGACAAATTTTGCGAAGTTTGTCAGGCGTAGCAGTGGATTTGGAAACGGCTTTGAATCATGCCCGTAGTAAACAATCCATCCGTAACTTACATCACTCCCGCGAATCATGCATCTTTGTTTGCAGCGAAACGCGACTTGAGAAACTGCCTGAACACGACAGAACCCGCAAGCGCCCCGGAACCGGAAAGAATGAACGAAAGAATCATTATCAGTCCGTCGCCGGCCAGCTGTATGTTAATGGCGCGAAATACACCGGAAAGAATAGACACACCGGGTATTGAATCGATGTTGAAGAAGAACAGTATCGGCAGAGAGGAAAGGAGAGCGGCGAAACCATTTGTGATGAAATCCTTCGTTCCCCTGCCGGACATAGTTCCGAAGATGAAACCGGAAATAAACAGCCACATAATGTTGCCGGCAAAGAGAATCAGCATGTTCATTACCAGAGAGCCGTAGAATACAGACCACACCTCCAGCTTCAATTGTTCAACGGCAAAGGTGAACTTCAAACGAATGCTCCTCCTGACAATCTCGAATAATGTTGCGTAAGCTATAAGCGTTGCCGGCCGGCAGGTCATTGCCGGGTATCTGATGCCCCTTCCGACGGCCCATTTCGCAAAAGTTAATACAGGAAGCCAGACCATAATCCGTAGCATGTCCAATGGCGGCACTGCCCAAAATGACCCTATCAAGGGAAGCAAATGTTCGGTAAATCACGGAAGAATCGTGAAGAGCGATGATACGTCCATAACATTTCAGGACGGCGTTGTGATGAGGAAAGGAACGATGGAGATCATTCACGACCCGCGGAACACAAGAGCTGAACAAAAATAAGACTTAAATCGACAGACGATTGTAATGGTGGCATGACCGTCTACGCATTCGAAGGAAGGGTGCCGGAAATAGATCCTTCGGCATTCATTTTTGACAACGCCACAATAATCGGCTCCGTGAAAATAGGTGCAGAAGTGTGGATAGGACCCGGAGCTGTACTGAGAGGGGATTATGGCCGCGTAAACATTGGCAGCTACACGGCAGTAGAAGACAACTGCGTCATTCATGCCAGACCTGGAGAAATCACAGAAGTCGGAGAGCACGTGACCTTGGGTCATGCCTGCATCATACACACAGGAAGGGTGGAGGATTGGGCGACCATAGGGATGGGAGCTGTGGTGTCTGACTTCGCACGCGTTGGAAGATGGTCTGCCATAGGAGAGGGTGCGGTCGTCAGGAGCAAATCGGAAATTCCGCCCGAGTCGGTGGCCGTTGGCATTCCTGCAAAGGTCATCGGAACCATTTCTGAAGAGTACAGGAACGTATGGATAAAATACAAGGAAAACTACAATTCATTCTGCAACAGATACAGAAAAGAACTGCACACTTTGAAGGTGTGAACAGAGGAGTCTGTTATCATGCAAAAGAACCGGACACCGATAAAGAATGCAGGCAGATTGACATTGAGCGGTAAAATTGTGCTTGTTACAGGCGGAGCAAGAGGCATCGGAAAGACAGTAACACAGACGCTTTCTTCTGCAGGAGCGGACGTCATCATACACTGCAATGCCAGCGATAAGGATGCGTACCGTCTGCTCTCCGCTCTGGGCGGGAGTGGAAAGGGACATGTGGTCAGGGCCGATCTGTCGCAAAGAGAGGGCATAGAAAGACTCGCTGAGGAGGTTGGCGGCATCACCGCTTCACTCGACGGACTGGTGAACAACGCCGGCATCTATGCAGGAACATCACTCAGCGAACTTGAATTCGAAGAGTGGGACAGGGTGCTTGATACAAATCTGAGATCGCAGGTCTTCCTGATTAAATTGCTTGCAGGCAGGCTGAAGAAGGCCTCAGGAAGTGTCGTCAACATATCATCAATCATGGGCATAGCGCCTTCCGCCGGGTCGTATCCATACCAGGCCAGCAAATCCGCACTGGTGCATCTGACGCGTGGACTTGCCATGGAACTGGCACCGCGCGTGAGAGTAAACTGTGTGGCGCCAGGTTTCATCAGGACGGACATGAACAGAGATGGCTGGAAGGACAAATCATTCAGCAGGATGGTTGCCGACCGCACATTGCTGAAAAGATGGGGAGAGACGGCAGACATAGCAGGCCCGGTCAGATTCCTCCTGTCAGATGAAGCTTCGTTTATTACCGGCCAGACACTCCTCGTGGATGGAGGCAAGTCGCTGCTCGGCTGAAAATGCTGATGGAATCACGGAGGCAGGGTGGTTTCGATGCCGCGATTCGTGCCATTCAGTCTTTGTGCTCATCGCCGGAAGAATCAATGCCTATGATTTCTTTCAACCTGGCCATCATCGCATTCTTCTTCTTCAGCATTCTGTAAATCCAGTACACTAGCAGGCAGGCCAGCAGTATGGCGGCCGCATAAGTGAGCGTGTCGAAGAAAGGAAGTGATCGTTCCCAGTTACTGCCCAGCGTGTAGCCCAGGTAGACCAGAATGATGTCCCATATCAGTGTTCCAATGAACGTGTATGTGACGAATTTGCGTATGTCCATTTCTGCAACGCCGGCAGGTATGGAAATAAACGTCCTGAATATCGGAAGAAGTCTTGTAGAAAAAACTGAAAGGGCGCCGTACTTGTCGAAAAACATCTGGGCTTTCAGCACGGAGGACCGGCTTATGAACAGATACCGTCCGTACCTGTCGATGAACTTCATGCCGCCGTAGCGTCCTATGTAGTATGCGATCGTTGCGCCGGCAACATTGCCTACTGTTCCGGAAAGGACAAGCAGCACGACTGCGGGGATACCAAGAATGTTGTGGAGGTAACCGTTAACAACGAGATAACCGCCGAATGCCATGACCACTTCCGAAGGTATCGGCAGCAGCATGCCTTCCAGCAGCATGAGAATGAATATGCCGGGATAACCGATGCTGACTATGATTGAAATGGTGACGGAAATGATGTACGCGGGAATGGACAGTTATAACCCCAGCTCAGATGAGTTCAGCGTACGGTAGATATTTTAAGCTTACTTATATGATTATTTTTGATTGAAATTGGGTTTGCGCACGGCTGGCGGTGGCATCTGCTTCACTATGTAAACAGAACTCCGGGATTCGCGATTTTGACATAAAAGCTTAAAGCTTATCTGGAAAATCAGTTTGGAATAGCCATGACGAAAATCAAGATGAGAGGCAATGTAGAGAGCCTCTACAAGATTAGCACGGCGTTCATAGTTTCATTCATTTTCACATTGTTTCTGTCCGACAGTTACTTCAGGAAATTCGGCCTTTATTCGCAGAATTCGAAATTCCTTCCTTTTTTTGATTCGCCCGCCCTGCTCACGGTTTACAGCACGATCATAGGACTGGGCCTCGCAGCCTATGCCATAATGGTCACGATGCTCCCGCACTTTACAAGCGAAAGCCTGAGGCAGCCCATATTTGCACAGGTGAACAGGCTCTTCCTCTTCACAATACTCAACGGTCTGCTGCTCATGTTCATCGCATTCATGAATTCCATATCCACAATAAGTACCGTCCCTCTCTTCATATACATCGAAATATTCTTCTTTCTCACGCTGCTGACCGGCCTCATGTTCTGCGTTCTTGCGCTATCTGACATATTCACGATTGTCAGAAACAGGGGCGAGCGTTAGCCTGTGCAAGCTTTAAGCACATTGTGCCCAATCATCGTCGCTGTTGATTGAATGTCGCGTTTCCGCAGGGAAGAATTCAAAATACTGGAGCACAAGACTTTTCTGAACTGGGCTTCGATGTCGCCCGCGCCACTTTCTGCCGTTAAAAGAGTCAGGGAAATTGCCGATGCCGCATATGAATTTGAAAGCGGCAATATAAGCGGCGAGTGGAGCGAAAGGTCATCTGCGCTGAGGTCTGAGACTGCAAAACTGATCAATGCCGGGCGTGAGGAAATTGCTGTCGCAGGCAGCAGCACGACGCAGGGCATCCAGCTCGCGTTCGAGTGCGTATCCCCATCACCGGGAGATAATGTTGTTTCACTGAACACGGAATTCCCCTCTTCGGGATTCGAAACATACAGATGGAAGAAAAAAGGTGTCGACGTCAGAGTTGTCGACTGTCCGGGTGGAGCATTTTCGGCCGACGACTTTACGGATGTTATCGACGAAAAGACGAAAATTGTGCTGATCGGATCGGTCAACTGGGTAACCGGTTTCAGAGCGGATCTCCGGCGTATAGCGGATGTGGTGCATAGCGCAGGAGCATACCTTGTTGTCGACGCCGTTCAGCACATGGGTGCGATGAAACTCGATGTCAGGGAAACTGATGCAGACTTTGTTGCGGCCGGAGGACAGAAGTGGATGTTCTCGCCGTTCGGATGCTCCGTGCTTTACGTGAAGGCCGGCATCCGTGATAAGCTGAATGTGCCGTTCCCCAGCCTTAACAATACCGTAGAGCCGGAATACGGATGGCATGCGTACTTTGCTGATGAGAGCAATGACCCGTTCCGGGTGAGAATACCGGTTGATGACGCAAGGAGATTTGAATACGGAGGCTGGTTGAATCACACAGGCATGATAGCCCTGACGGAATCATTGAAAATACTCAACGGAATAGGCGCGGATGCTGTCGCTTCAAGAATTGAGAAACTCGAATCATATGCAAGGGACATGCTGCATTCGCTCGGTCTGAACATCATTTCGCCTGAGAACAGGGCGAACAGATCGTCCATACTCACGTTCGGTACAGGCAATGGATGGAAGAAAAATCTGGACATGGTCAATGCCCTTCACGCAAAGGGATTTGTGGCATCCTGCCGCGGTGTGTCCGGCACAGGCGGCATCAGGCTCTCCATTCACTGCTTTAATGAGGAGGCAGACATAGACAGATTCGCCGGGGCGCTGAAGAAGGAACTTGCTGCGTGAAGCAACTGTGCAGCATAGAATGACTGACGTATGCGCTGCTATTCAATCGATTTCAGCACATAATCCAGGAATGTCTGCTCTGGCATCGCGCCTTCGAACGAAATGTCTCCGTTTATCACGATCTTCGGCACTGCCATCACACTGAAAGACGAAGCCAGATCAGGGAATTCTGTTGCCTCAACCATGTCTGAGGTTATGGAGCTGTTTTCCATGGCAAACTGATGAGCCGTTCTGACTGCTTTCGGGCACCACGGGCATGTCGGCGTTACAAAAACCTGTATGTGAACATTCCTGTCGACATCCTTCAGCCTGTTCCTGATGTCTTCAGGCAATTTCGAAGAGCCGCTGGAAACATCCACGATGTCACCAATCAGGCTGGTGAATTCATAACCGCCGGGAATGCCGTAGTACCTGATACCCGTTCCATTGCCGAATGGTATGACAATGGCCGGTGTCTTATCGATGCCGTAGCGTTCAGCAATGTTCCTGTCCTGGTCGAAATCATGTTTTTCCAGCGTGATCTTTCCGCCCGATATATCGGAGAGTTCAGACAGAAGCTGTTCTGTCTCATCACAGTATTCGCAATTGGATTTTGAAGTGAAAAGCACTGTTTTGACCGGTCCTTTCAATTCTTCATTAAACATCTGGACTAGTTTTTCCCTTTCCCTGTCTGCAATCATCGGCATAATGGAAGGATGCTAACTCCTCGTATAAAAGATTATTTTTTTACCTAATTCAAAAATAATACTAACTATAGATTTCTCCTCAGATAATCTTCCACGGTCTTCCTGAGAGCCCTCCGCATCACGTCGGAGAGACTGGACGTTGACACGCCAAGCTTCTCGGCAAGCTCGGTGAGGCTTGACTCCCTGCTGCTCTCGAAATAACCGTGGTTGAACACAAAGAGGAGCACTTCCTTTTCCCTGTCTGTCAGGGACTGGGGCCGTTCGGCTTTCATGTCGATGACTCTCGGATTCAATCCTGCTTTGGCCATTTGAGCTATCAGGAGCTCGAGGGATTTTTTTGACTGCACCAGTATTCTGAAGGCAAGATGTCTGTTGTCGATTGTCCTGCTGCTGAGTATGGGCACGTTTGACGTTGACAGGAAGCGGCATGCAGAACAGCTCTTTCCCTCGACCCAGAGGACGTCTCTGCCCACCTTCTTTACACTTTCCGAAACGTGACGGAGATCCGTTATAACTTCGAGGAGATTGTCTGATTTTATCCTGTGAAGCGACTTTTCGTGCCCGATGACCAGTCTGCTGACATTTGCGTCTTTCAATCGCTCGAAGATCAGATTGGAGACGACACAGTCATCGCGTTCCAGCTCGATCGTCGCCTCTACAGATTCCATCCTTATCGCCGGCTGTGACTGCATCTTCGGTAAATAACAATTGCCTGAGTGCTGAAAGCACGATTCGTCTGCACCGACTTATATACGGGCACCATTACTTTTTTAAAAACTGGGACGTGTGCGTACAGACTTGAAAGCATCGACTCCACTGCAGTCTTCAGATACAGAGAGTTGAACACAGTTGGCCAAAACGGAAGAAACTCATCTCAGGGGATTGAGACTGTCGAAAGCTGCTGCCATTATTTTTGGTGCACTGTGGGGTATTGATGGTTTTTACAAATTCCAGATGAATCTCTACACACAGCTTCCGGCAATAGTGCAGGGGGCAGGATCCGGTCAGCCTGCATTCCTGAATGGGTGGTTCAGCTTCTGGAGCGGTGTGGCCGCGTGGCAACCGATGCTGATAACCTACGGTGTCGGAGCGCTTGAACTATGCATTGCGTTTGCGCTTATTGCTGGTTTTCTCAGGAAGTTTGCCTACATAGGCGGAATGGGCCTGGGGCTTTTCATCTGGGCGATACCGGAGGGATTTGGCGGACCGTACGGCCCGGGATCAGTGAATCTGGGCGGGGGAAACATTTACGCGCTTGGATTGCTCTTTCTGCTCATCATAGATGCCACATATGGCCCGTCTCCGTACACCGTTGATGCTTTCATCGAAAAGAAGTTTGAATGGTGGAAGAAGCTCGCGGAAGTGCGTTATGACAGGGGAAGAAAGGTGTGGAAGGCTGTTGCCGGCAACTCGATGAAACTGAGCCGGATTACAGCGATGATATTTGGCGCAGTGTATGCCGCCGAGGCGTTCCTTGCATTCTACTACAACCTTGCAGGAAACATCGTGTCTGTCGTGAGTGATCAGGCTTCCAGTGCGCCATCGTTTCTGAACGGCTGGTTTGCATTCTGGCTGGGTCAGGTGACGGCAGCCCCGGTTTTCTATGCATATGTGGTGGGAGGACTCGAGGCCGCGCTTGCATTCTCGCTGATATTCGGTTTTGCCAGAAAGACCGCTTACATCGGCGGTGCTGTTTTTGCAATAATCGCATGGGGCGTTGGAGAGGGATTTGGAGGCATGCCTGTTCCCGGATATACCGATCCTGGCACTGGAATAGTCCAGGCTATTGCGATGCTCATTCTCCTTGGTCTCAATTCATTGCACGGAACAGATCCATTCACGCTTGACGCAATAATCGAGAAGAGCCACCGGTGGTGGAGGAAAGTTGCGGAGCTCTCACCACTCCCCTGATAGAGCGTCTCACGCCATGCCTTGAAGAGTCATGACCACCAGCAAAGTGCTGCAAGGAACGGAGTGAGGAGGTTGAAGGCTTTCGCTTGGTCGACTGTTCATCAGAGAGACTTTTTTAATCTCAGAAGAATGTCATCCGGAAACTGGATTGATTTCCTTTTCTGCCTGTCCATATGAACGCCAGTCAACTCGGTTGTTGCGACGAGAATATGATCCGGCCTCAGATACATATTGTGGGTGAAAGTAACTGTCTTGGCGCTTACCGAGTTCAACCTGCTCATGATCTCAATCACGCTCCCGGCGAAAAGTTCGTGTTTGTATTCTGTATGCTGGACCAGTGCAGCCATTCCACGTTTGTTGCCGATGAGGTAATCTCTTGTTATGCCGTATTCAGAGAAAAATGACCATGTGGCCTGGTCGAAAAGAGCGACGTAGAACTGGACGTTCACGTGGTCCATATGGTCAATCTGCCACGGATAAATCACGCTTATGTGCGTTACAATCCATCCATGTTCAGAATCCGGTGTCTTCACGCATAAATTATGTGGTGGCCCGTATTAAAAACTGACCTTTGCGGAAAAAACAGACAGCGAGAATTCACACACTGAAGTACTGACTCCGCCGAAAGAGGTTGGTCTGCCCCCTTAATCCATAATTCAAGATTGAAAGCACTTGAATGGAGATACACCACACCATTCTTTACGCCACAGTACAGCTATGTATCTAGCTCAGAAAACACATGAATTTGGGATTACACAGATATATCTGAACCATAAAGACGTTAGAGTAACCGTTCAGATTTACGCAGGAGTAACTAATGAGAACAGGAGAGAGCTGTCGAGGAAGCCGGGTTGAAATAAATCACTATTCTCCTCTAGCCTTTATCGCTTTGAAAACCACAAAAAACAGCGGTGGCAAAATAATGATAAGGTTGATGAATATCACAAAAAACAACGATGGCAAATTCGAGATAATGTACATGTCGCCAATCCAAAGTGATTCAATAGATGGAAGGTAAACGGCAAGTGAAGTTCCAAGGTTGAAAGCTTTGATGAAGGTTACGATGAAGAATAAGCTCATAAAGGCGAAAGAGAACAAGAGCAGGAAAAGCGCAATTCTATATGAATCGGTTTTCATGGTGTCTGAAGATTCCTAATTCGGTGATAAATACATTGCCAGCGGGTAGCGTCCACAGAAGCCATGAAGCTGCTGGAAAATCAAGGAATATGTGACAAAGTCGATTCTCCACAATCATAAGGAAAAAATGCAGTCACAACCTGCACATACCGTTACACCTGTGTAGGTATGAATGAAGAAAAAAACGGGTATCCGTGTTGACACTGCAATTTGGAAACAGCTGAAGAATGAGTCTTTAGAACCTAAGATTGATGTCGGGGAACTGCTGCAGAGATTCTTGGAAGAAGGTCTTCTGACAGGTCTTGACAGTGCACCGGAAAAGCGACTTGAAAACGTAAGAGCAGAATAGGATTTTGAACCCATTGAACTGAAAGAACAGGCTAGTAAGATTGTCAGGGAAATGCGGGACAAACGATCAGAGAGTGTACTTGGACAGCAGCGCCATAATTAAGAGATGTGTAAAGGAGAATGGCAGCCCTCAAATACGATCATATTACCTGAAAATGTACAGCGGCGATATCAGCCTGTGCTTCAGTATCTGGAACTTTGGTGAAGTTCTCGGTGTCTTTGATAGACTGACAAGAAGAAAGATTATTGACGCGGGCACTCACAAGATTATCCGTGAAAGATTTCCTGGCGAGTCACTGAGGCTGCATAAAATTGGGCGTCCAAAAATTATTCCGTTGGTTAATTAAATTATTGATGATAGTTGGGTGTTCATTGAGGATAACCACAAAAATCAGGCAGAAACAATTCAGCTTCCCAGCGCATGAAATCTGGATGTTGATGAATTTGTCACAGGCGACAAGAATCTGGGAGTAATGGCAAAGAATTCTGGATTAAACATCATACTGGTGCAGGTAACGGAACATTATCAAAACGATATCCTGATGACATCACGGCAGACGCTACCATTTGTGCGTAAGGAGCAGTGAAAGTAAAGCACGCGCAGCAGTGGGCCCAGTCGGATTTGAACCGACGACCATCTGGTTATGAGCCAGACGCTCCACCAGACTAAGCTATGGGCCCTCTGGGCCAGATTGGAATTAGATGTAAATACCTTTTGCCGGCGATTTTGAAAATGTCCCGGGCGGGTCGGCGCAGCTCTGCGCAACAGCACATAACGTAAGTCATGACTCACGAGGCGCGCAGTTTCGCGAACTGCCTTCGGAGATGACTGATATACCGGAGTGACTCGTCGTATTTGCCCTCATTGTAGGTGGAGCTTGCCTGTTTGAGTATCGCTATGAGATCAGTGACCTGGAGTCCGTTTATCTTTGCGTCGATGATCTCGTTCTTGGCCCTGTTCATTTCATCCGAAAGTTTGGTCGGAATGGAACGCATCAGCGAGTCCCTCGACTGTTTTGCCAGCAACAATGCGGAGCTCCAGTCGCCGGTGGCCAGATGTTTCCGGGCTTCATTGTAAATCATTCGTGAACTGCTGTAATCTATGCCTATGTCGTCCGCGCAGTTGAGCAGTTGCTCCAGTTCGTCGCAGAGTTCCTGGGCTTCGCCGTACTGTGATGCTTTCGCCGACATTTCGGACTGGAATCCGGATGTCAATTTCTGTGCATCGTCATACCGGCCGTTCCTGGCCATTGATGATATCTCGGTGATTCGGGATTCCATAAATTTCTTTCTCTCTCCGCCAATCCCTTCGATTTCAAGCTGTCTGCGCATTATTTCGATCTTTTCGCTGAAATATCCCTGTATGGCATCAATGATCGATGCTTTTGCAAGTCTGGCGTACTTGCCCGCCTCTGCGTGTCTTCCTCCCTGGAGGTTCTCAAGAGCCATGTCCAGATACTGCTTGCTCTCTGTAATGTCCGCGCTCACGCTACCGGCAAATTTCAGAAGAGGGCGTATTTCCTGTATTACCTGGCGCATGTCGGAGTCTTCCGCCGGGGCAGACTTGGGAGTGACCGTAGGTGGCGCAGTCGCGTTAGTGCTGCGTAGCGTATCATGTGTATAGGCAACCGCCGGCGACGCTTTCGCCGCCTCAATCTGTGACGGTCTGGGCGGGATCGCCGGTTGTTCAGGCACCCTGTCTTTACTTTTGCTTCCGAATTTGAAGCTGAAGAGGCCCTTCTTGTCCTTCCCGTCGCTGCGTGTCTGAGCCAGAGCCTCCGACTGACGGTAAACACGCGACTCCTGCTGCTCCGTTGTCTCAGCAGTATCAGATCGCGCGTCAGCGGCCGGCGTTTCGAATCTTTGTCCAACCTGCTCAATCGCCGGTGCCGCTGGGCTCCCGGCAGACTGGCTCTGGAAATTCTCCTCTACCTTTTCAATCACTGCCTCATGCGTCGTCAATGGCGCATCCGCATCCAGGTCCGTGATATCTGGCGCATTCATGGGCTCGACCGCTGGCACGGAATTGACGGTCTTGGGTATCTCCTCAGCTGCGGAAGCATCTTCCTCGCTGAGAAATTCCACGCCGCAACTCTGGCACTTATTGGCGTCGCCTGCCACTTCTGCTCCGCACACAGGGCACTGAAAAACAACTTCCTCCCTGACATTCGAAGGTGGCGACGTCTCGGATACAAATTCGACACCGCACTTGGGACATTTCACATCTCGTTCCAGAAGTTCGTTGCCGCATTCAGGACACACATAAACAGCCTTGGAACTGTCCTTCAGCAGTGCTAGATCTGCTCCGCATGTATCGCACGTGCTCGCATCAGAACTTATTCTGGCCTCACATACAGGACAGACATCCTCGCCGTTGGTCATCAGACTGCTCCTTCAACGCAATTATTTGAAAAGACGGCACTTATACTTTTTGTACTGAATTTCCATAAGAGCGAATAACAACACGCTCATCCGCCTATCTGGGACATTGCCTCGAGCGTCCTGCTGCTAGTCTTTCCGATGTCCAGGTAATGCCGCTCGGGCTTAAACACAATACTCTTGCGTATGAGATTCGCCACGTCTTCAATGCTTCCGCCCTCCCGCAACACCGAAACCAGGTCTACCGTCGAATCGCCGAAGAGGCACATTCTCAGCCTTCCTGTGGATGTTATGCGCACCCTGTTGCACCTGTCACAGAAGTTTCCGCTGAGAGGCGTGATGAAACCGACCGGCGTGTCGTAGCCGTCAACATCATAGTATACGGCCGGACCATGGCCGTTTTTCGATGAGGAAGGGGTGAGCCTGAAATTCTTTTCAAGCTGGGCCTTAGCCCTCATTGCCGGGAAGAACAGTTCCGGCTGGAACGAGACGTTGCTCGTGAGAGGCATCATTTCGATGAATCGGAGTGGGTATGAATTATCCAGCGCAAAGCGTGTCAGCTCAACAAGTTCGTCGTCGTTGACGCCTTTCATCAGCACGGTGTTCATCTTGACAGGGCGAATGCCTGCATCCGCAGCCTCGCTCATGCCCTGCAGGACCCTGTGTATGTCGCCGCCGCGCGTGATACTGCTGAAACGTTCGGGGTTCAGTGAGTCCACGCTCACATTGGCTCTTGTGACGCCTGCCGCATGCAGCTGTCCCGCCATACCCTTGAGAAATATGCCGTTCGTCGATATTGGCACATCTTCCACACCAGGCACCGAAGAGACTTCTGCCGCGATCTCGACAATGTCCGATCTTGTAAGCGGTTCGCCTCCCGTGAGCCTGACAGCGGTCGTTCCGATGGATGTCGCAGCGCTCACTATCATGCCTATCTCCTGCGGCGACATCATGTCGCCGTGCCTCGTAAATCTGACGCCTGAAGCTGGCATGCAGTATACGCATCTGAGATTGCAACTGTCGGCTACGGATACACGGAGGTAGCTTATTCTCCGTCCAAGTGCATCAGAGAGCTGGTACACGCGCAGCTTAACACGCTGCAGAATAAAATAGTTGATCATCAGGCTGTGCGACAGAAAGGGTCGGTTGCGTGTCATCTTCCCGGATGAGTCCGTTCGTAGAAACCGACCACATCCCACTCTTCGTCGTGCGTAACCGCCTTTTTCCTGACGAGGATACCCATCTCCGATGCGAGTTCCTGAAGCATCTCCCTGATGCTTTCTTCTCCCTCGAATCTGTCGACTCTGACTTCATTCTCCTTTATTCTTCCCTTGAATGCGCCGACAACCTCCGGCCCGTCAAAAATGAGGTTTGATGACCCGATACCGAGTTTTGACCTGACCTCTTCAGCAAAGTATGCGACGATCCGGTCGTCCTGCGTCGCTATGAATCTGCGTCTGAATTCCGCCTTCTTCAGTGATGTGACATCGTCTGCTAGTATCCAGTACAGCGTGTCGCTTCCCTTCTCCAGATATCCTTTTGCCAGCGTGCCTTCGTTCTCCATCTCGGACAGCAATTCACGCAGCTGTCTCATGCCCAGCGAAGATTTGAGCATCCTGGCGAGCTGCTCGGCAGTGAAGACGCCGAACTGTCTGAAAAGCTGAATGACTATAGTTCTCAAGGCTGCATCGCGATCTATTGCTTCAGTCCTGACGGCAACATACTGTTTGTTGCCGTCTATGGCCACCATTGATTTGCGGAATAGTGTTCTGAGCGCCGAGCGCGTCGAGGCCTTTGACATGTTTGAATACTGCAGTATCTGTTTCACGCCCACGGGCTGATACGTCTCCACAATCTCGTACACGTGATTCTCCACTTTTCCCGTTCTCTTGATTCTGGCCGCCCTGCATACGGACATCCACTTTGCATCCGTGTAGGCAGCGTGTTCTGGCACAATTTGTCCGAGCAGCAGGCGTCTCTCCTTCTGTTCGAAATCGAGCGACAGAACGCGTTTGATGCGGAGCATTGCTTCATAATTGTTTCTCAGTCCGATCATGAAATTTATCGCTTCCCTGACATCCGAAAACTGCTGCTCTATGTGCTGCCTCTGAAGCGCGAAAGAAGACAGTTTCTTCCTGTCGAATGACTGCCTGATGACATTTCCTATGACCAGCATGCCGTTGATCCTGCTGAAGGATGCACCTTCGCACTGCCGGAGCACCGCGGCATCCAGGTCATCGACGGAGACAGCGTTGATTTCTCTTATTCTCAGTATATCCAGACCGTACTGTGCATACAGGCTGCGCACTGCTCTCAGCGCAGATAACACCGATGAGATGTCTGCGTTTTCGCTCAGATTGAGCTGCCTGACCTCGAGGCAGCTGGCCATCACCCAGATTTCCGCCACGCCGGCAATGCTTCCACGCTGAACGATCGGATAAAACCATCCCTCGCCGTACTTGGAGGCCAGTTCTGCCCATAACGGCTGAACATAAGGGTCGAATACGGACATCACGTGCGTCTTTTCAAGGAGTTCCTGATTCTTTTCCATTAGCGGAATCTCATCCGACATGACATACATCTGGTTGGACGCGTCGCCGACGACAATGCGGACGGCGCCTATGCTCTCAGCAATGGCGTCCAGATTGATGTCCCAGAACCCGGTCTGCGACCTGATTTCCATCTCTCGAATCGGTCCCTGGCCGCGTATTATCCTCTCGACGATTTTCTCCCGTGCCCGATCAACGCCGGTGCTGCAGTCGAGATAGGCGTAGATGTTTCTCGAACTCCACTCTTCACCGTCCTGATAAACACGGTGCAGCCACAGTGTCCTGTCGAGTCTGTCGACGGCCTCCCTCGCCCTGTCCCTGTTTATGCCCGACAGGGCAACAACGGCAGACGAAGTGGAACGACCGCTGTTCTTTACCAGTTCGAGCAGATGCATCT
Organism: Candidatus Sysuiplasma acidicola; assembly: GCA_019721035.1. Lineage (NCBI taxonomy): Archaea > Methanobacteriati > Thermoplasmatota > Thermoplasmata > Candidatus Sysuiplasmatales > Candidatus Sysuiplasmataceae > Candidatus Sysuiplasma > Candidatus Sysuiplasma acidicola. The sequence continues at coordinate 93,779 of JAHEAA010000006.1, read as the reverse complement.
CCTCCTCTGAAAGAGACTGATCGCGATAAGCTGCCACGAACATGGGAGCGTCCTCTTTCAGCACGTATCTCACCCTCCCGCGAAGGAAACGACCCATGAGGATTGTTTCATCGCGCCTCATGGCGTCCCATTCCTTTCTGCTGAAACCGGGGACGCGGTTGAATACCTCCAGCATCATTCCGGCCGAAGCGAACTTTCTGAAATAATCACTGATCGAGTGTAGCGGTTCTACACTCTTTCTGTAAAGATATCGCTGCACTGTGGCGAAATCATATACCCTGACTCCGGAGTTCTTCAGCGCCAGGTAGTCCCTGGTGAGCATATACTGCTCCACTTCCTCCGCCACGAAATATCCTTTGGAGACTATGCCTTCCGCGACGAGCTCCTCGGCCTTTGTCACAATTTCATTGCACCGGAAACGGTATGAGATTTCCTCCGCAGTCTGAGGACCGAAATACTCTAGCTGCCTGGTAAGGAGTCTTTCGAGACTCTGCTCCTTTTCTGCAGGCTGCACAAAATTGCGTGACCATGCCCAGCCGTCCTTCCGCATCCTTACCCTCTTCGCCAGGAAGAGACTCTCCAGGCGATGCATTATTTCGCTGACTATTTCAGTTTCCATGTCGAGTCTGGATGCGATCTCAGATGTGCTCAGTTCATCGGACGAAAGAAGCGAGAGCGCATTCTTCTCGTCGTCGGCGAGATCCCTCTTCCTGCATATGGCTGCGAATGCACCTTCCTCGTCCGCCGGAATAAAGTATATGTCGTCGATCCAGACAGTCGCCAGTTCCCCTTGCTCCAGGAGACGAAGCGCCCAGTCCCGCACCTCCTCATGCGGTCTCGAAGTGAACAGATGCATACTCGCGCCCCGTTCCTTCAGCATAATGAGCGGGCCGACAGTCCCGAGGAGTTCCCTGACCTGATCGATACTGTCGATTTTCCGCCGCTTGGCAATGAAGTATTTTTCCACAATTTCACTTTCGAACTCATATGCCCTGGCGTCCTTGCCCATCACGTGGGAGAGCACCTTTCTGTGGAGCTCGCGCAGCATCGCGCTCTTGTCCTCCATGAGAATGACATCGGCTATGCCTGAGAGCAGTATGCTGTGTGAGAATGAAGAGGGAGTGTCTGTGTACCCGAAGTAAGACACCGTCCTCCTGCCCGACTCGATGTCTTTCAGCACCTCAGTCGCATGTTCAATATCCATCACGTCACTCATGACTTCATTGTAGGTTTCGCGAATAACCGGAAAATCCTCGATCTCTCCAAGCTGGTCAAGGAGCGTGCTTGAACGCATCTGCTGCCTCGAGACGGAGAGTTCCTTTCCCCTGTAATTCTTCAGTATCATAAAACTGCGGGCAGCGACGTGCCTGAAGCGCTGTTTGAAAAGTTCCGAATCCTTGAGGCTCCGCATGAGCGTTTCTCTCAATTTGTCTGAGCGAACAAGCGAATGGATGCCCTTGAGCGGTATCTCCTTCGGAACGCTTATCAGAAAATTGTCATCGGATATGGACACGCTGGTGTTGCATTTGAATTTCTGCGAAATGGCGTGAGCAAACGCCCTCGAGAGCGCATCATTTGTTCTGCGCCCGAAGGAAAAGTGAAAGACGATGGCCCTGTTACCGCTCTCCGTGTGTATTATGCCCTCGATCAGCAATTTCCGATCTGTTGGAAGCTCAGGTATCATCCCCTCCTGCTCGCGGAAATAATTGATTATGCTCCTCGCCGACCATCTGTCGACGTTGTAATTCTTCGTCAGGTGGTCTATGAGTTCCTGCTCTGATTTTCGCATCATTCCTGCCATCTCGGCCCTGAACTTTCCGACATCTTCGGAAAGGTCGAAGCTCCTCGGCAGCATTTCGCCTGTCCAGGAAGGCACAGTGGGTTTCCTTCCCTTCGCATCCCTGACCAGCACGGTTGTGCCGCGTGCACGGATGAACTCATAGCTCCTGCCTCCGAGAACAAAAATGTCTTTTGAAGACAGCCGCTCCACGAACTTGTCCGAAAGCTGGCCGATTGGGACGCCTCTTTCGCTCACAACATCATACGATGATTCCTCTGAAATCGTGCCGAGATTCAGGAAATATATCAGCCTGGCGCTGCGTTTCTTGCCGAAGATATGCTCATTTTCGTCATACCATATTTTTGAATAGACATTTTCGAAATCTCCCTTGCTGCCCAGATACCTCAGTACGGAAAGAAAATCGCCCTTTGTCAGTGTATGATAGCAATATGAGCGCCGGACAACATCGTACGCTTCATCGACTGTCCATCTTCGCTCCAGGGACATGCCCACGATCGACTGCGACAGAACATCCAGACTGTTCTTTGGTATGTCTACCCTGTCTATCCTGTTGAGCATCGCTGATCGCGTGAGAACAGCGCACTCAACTAGATCATCCCTGTCGAAGACAAGGAGCCTTCCGATGGACATCCTGCCCACGGAATGGCCGCTCCTGCCTATCCTCTGCAGCCCCTTGGCCACTGATTTCGGAGAACCCACCTGGCAGACGAGGTCTATGGAGCCGATATCTATACCGAGTTCAAGCGAAGTGGAGCTTATCACACATTTCAGCTTTCCCGATTTCAGCTGATCCTCGACATCCTTTCTTGTGACCTTGCTCAGACTTCCGTGATGAGCCTCGACGCCCTGCAGTCCTCTCTCCTTCAGCTTATAGGCAACAGACTCTGTGGCGCTCCTCGTGTTTGTGAATACCAGCGTTGTAGTGTGTTTGTCTATGAGTTCAACCAGTTCGTCGTACATCTTCGCGTTTGCAATATCTGCCTGTACCGCGTTCAAATCCCTCACAGGGCAGATGACACCCAGATCAAGCGATTTCTGGGCCTTGATTTCGACAATGCCTACCGGCCTCGGTTTCCCGCCCGCATCATATCCTCCCAGATAGGCAGCCATTTCCTCGATCGGTGCCATTGTTGCGGACAGCCCGATGCGCATGAAACGGTCACCGCAGTAATCCGCGAGTCGCTCCAGCGTCAGGCTTAGAAATTCGCCACGCTTCGAATCGCATATTTCATGGAGCTCATCGAGTATCACCCACTGTATATCCTTGAACTTCGTCCTGAACACAGGGGAGGACATTGTGAGAGCGAGCGATTCGGGCGTCGTTATGAATATGTGCGGCGGTTTCCTCACCATCTTCTGCCGTTCATATGATGAGGTATCGCCGGATCTGACCGCAACCCGGATCTTCGGCTGCTCCGCGCCTCTTTGAGCCGCAAGCGCGGTGATTTCCTCGAGCGGCGTGCTCAGATTCTTGTTTATGTCGTTTGCAAGTGCCCTGAGGGGGGAAACGTAGACTGCATATATTCTGTCCTCGAGTTTTCCCTCATTCTGAATATTCAGAAGTTCGTTTATGATGGCCAGAAAGGCGGTCATTGTCTTTCCGGAGCCGGTGGGGGACGAAACAATCACATTCTTTCTTGCATGTATGAGCGGAACGGCATAAGACTGAGGTTCGGTCAACTCGGAAAATTTCGAACGGAACCACTCCTGTATGAGAGGGTTCATGAGAGAGAGAACCTCCCCCATGGAGTATTGCTTATCTATGTGCGCGTATGGTTTTGCCATCGATAAAATCGTTAATAATACAAGCTGGAGGTAATAACACTTTTGCAGGGGATGAACGATTTGTGCTTTTCCATGCTCCTGCGCAGGGGACATCTTAATGGCACACCTGCGCATTTGCATCGCAGGGCACGATTACCGTGAAAATCGGACTGTTACAGCTCTACGAAGAACATTGCTCCGACGGCCTGCGCCGCATAGAGGACATGCTGAAACTGGAGACGGATTTGCTCATACTTCCAGAAAAATGGATGCCGTTGAAGGAAGAAAACATCGTGCATGGCGATAGACACCCTTTCCTGGACGGTGTATCGGCGCTTTCATCGGATTATGGCGCCGCAGTCCTGACAGGCGCCCTCTACGAAAAGGATGGCGGCTGCATGTACATAACATGCTACGCATACGGACCGGACGGCGGACTGCTCGCCAAACAGAGGAAGATACATCTGTTCCTGGCTGAGAAGGATTCATTCAGGCCCGGAGAGAGCATAAACAGTTTCAGTTTTTCGGGGGCGAAGATCGGTATGGCCGTCTGTTATGACATTGACTTTCCCGAGACGGTCAGAAAGTATGCGCTTGCCGACTGCGATTTGCTCGCCGTACCTGCGAAAATCATAAAGCAGGGCATGGACCCGTGGATGCTCTATGTCCAGACAAGGGTGCTTGAAAACCGCATGCCTGTTGCTTTTTCCAATTGCGCCTACGGCACATACTTCAACGGAGGAAGCGCGCTGGTCGATCTGGTAGAGTCGAAGGAGGGGCATATCATGTACAGCAGGGTAAGAAGCATACGGGACGGTGAGAATGCTGCCGTTTTTGATTTTGCCCCCGGAGAGCTGAGAGAGGCGAGACGCATTAGACTCTCGGACAGGAATGCGAGCGTGGATGCGCTCGCCTCCGAATACGCCAATCCGCCCGACAACAGCAGTCCTCAGAAGTAATACGACCATTTCAGCTGTTGTTCGGCGGCAGCAAGATTGCAGAAGCACTTCATTCGAGCATTCTGTGCTTCACATGAAATGCTGAACCACGCAGTGGTTGCTGGTGGTATGGCGAATGTATCCGTAAAAAAGTCACAATGCTTTTAAGGAATCCTGTGAATATCATCATGGAGCGAATGAGAATGGCTGTGGTGACTTTTGATGCTGCAAAGAAACTGCGGACGTTCCTTATTGCAGTTTTGGCCTCCTTCCTGTTGTCTCTTTTCATCACGGTCTTTTTCCTCATTCTGTCCGGCTCACTGGGATTCGCCCTTTTCAACTTTTGTTACGATTATCTGCTTCTGCCGCAGATGTTAGTGATTGTCGCTCTTGTTTTTGGCCTCGCTTATTGTTATGACAAACTATCTGTTGATGCAATTGGATCGACACTGACACTCGAACGCTCCTCCTTGTCCAAGAAGACGGGCAAGGTACACTTCAATGGCATTCCCTTTGTAGTGAAATGTCCCGGAGATGTCATCCGTGGAAGGCGCATAGAAATCGCCGGAGTGCACAGATCTTTCTGGTGGGGCGTGTTCCTGGTTGCAAAGAACTGATGCTGACAGCCTAGCTTCCCGATTGTGTGGTAACGGCATTAATGGCCTTCCCCTAATGTAATGCACACATTATTTGAGCGGATTCTCAATGACAGTGAAATTGCAGACGCTCTTAGCAGTTGCATGCGGCATCTTTCCCCTGTGCCAGTTCACCAGTTTTTCGACGAATCTTATGACCGATTCTGATTTTGCAGCAGCGCTGTTCTTCCTGTAGGTCCTGCCTCTGACAGCGTTGACAGTGCCGGAGCCGTTGATGCGCATCATGCACCTCCGCTGTGGCGTCCCAGGCGTTAGGCGTTGTGCTAGCAGTCTATGGACAGGTCATACCCAAAGAGGACGGCGGCATCCTCTGGCTAGGCCCTCACATTCTCAATGAACTGTCTGGCGAATGCCTCCCTTTACCAGACAACTTCATCGCTGAATGGTTCGCTGCATTGCAGTGTTGCCTCGAGATAGTGGGCACCGATATCCCTCAAACAGTGCTTGAACGTCTACTCAGAGACGGTGATGCTCTTCCGGCGGATGTAGAGGCGCAGCTCTGTGCGCATCCATGTCAATGAGTTGATGCCGTGCCTGCCCGGATGGTTCTCGCCAAGCAGGCGCTTTAACTCATTCTTCTCCATCTCGCCGAATACCGGAGGCCTGCTGCTCCTGTCTCTTTCTTCCACACTCGTCTGCTCATTCCAACGCTGAGCCCCGTCTGTATTTGACATCTTCAGCTAACAGAGAACACCCTCTAAGCAACAACCGCTGGATAACCAACGCGTAGCATGTAAAGTGCACTAAGGCGATCCAATTCCCTGAGTGCCTTATATTCCTCTTCAAGTTTGTTGGGAATGCCCGAGGTAGACTCCGAAACTATGCCCATCACTGCCGGAAGGGCATATGGCATTTCCGAAATTTAACGTGTTCCATAGGACTTATGCGGAGAGGTATAATATGTCTGACCGGATACATCAATGATGATAAAGCGCAACGGGATTGATTTTCCGAAACCGTCAACATATTCGATTGTGGCATTTGACCACGATACGAAATCTCTGGGTGTTGCAGTGCAATCGAAATTCATATCGGTCGGCTCGGTCGTTCCATGGGCCACATGGAATACAGGCGCCATTGCCACTCAGGCCTACGCAAATACCTCTTACGGGCCAGCGGGCCTGCAGTTGCTAAAGGACGGGTATTCACCAGCCGAAGCGCTTAAGAAACTCACTTCCGCTGACAGAGGAAAAGAGCACCGACAGATTGGCATTGTGGACAGAAAAGGGAGAGCGGCGACATTTACTGGAAAGAAATGCATGGACTGGGCCGGTGGCGTCACTGGTGAAGGATACGCGGCGCAGGGCAACATACTGGTGGGGGAGGAGACAGTTGAGGCCATGGCAAGAACGTTCGAAAATTCCAGGGCCGGTTTCCCGGAAAAACTCATCATGTGCCTGCATGCAGCCCAGAAGGCGGGCGGGGACAGAAGGGGCATGCAGTCTGCGGCCATACTCGTGGTAAAAAATCGCGGTGGATATGCCGGATTCAATGACAGATACGTTGACCTGAGGGTTGATGACCATGTAAGCCCGATTGAAGAACTCGAGCGCGTGTTCCATCTTTTTGAGTTCATAATGCTGTCAGGAAAGGAGGCAGAGGCACTCAGAATAGAAGGCGAAATCTGCAGGAAGCTGAAGAGAAATCTTTCCAGGCTCGGTTTTTACAACGGTCCGGCTGACGACAAGTTTGACAGCGCGCTGAATGCTGCGCTGATGGATTACATATCTACAAACAACTTTGAGAACAAGAAAACACCGCAGGGCCACATACTGAAAACAGTTTTAGAGTACATGACAAAGGATAAGAGGAAGAAAGCTTAAACAGATTCAAAATGAAGTTTAAGGCCGGAACAGATCCAGTCGCATTTCGCTCGATTGGAGTCATTGCAACAGATTATGACAGGACACTGACAGACCTCGATCTGACACTGCACCGTGAGACGATCGGAGCGATCGACGATGCATCAGAAGCTGGACTCTGCATAATTATTGTGTCCGGCAGGGGAGTCCGCTTCATGATGAACCTGAAAAGCAGGTTCAGACAGGTCGATGCGCTCGTAGCAGAGAATGGCGCCGTGGTTATCTGCAACGGCAGCGTCGAGAGAATTCACGAACAGGCCGGAGAGAAGATTGCGGCACATCTCTTGGAACGACATGTGCCGTTCGTGAAAGGACAGGTAATTTCGTACATACAGAAGGGATACCTTGAGGAAGCTGAGAAGGCAGTGGCCGAAATGGGAGGGATTGCAAAGCTGGTGAGGAACATAGAATCGGGAATGGTACTTCCGTCAGGTGTCGATAAAGACGTAGGTCTACTCAGCGCCCTGGAAAAACTCGGCAGATCTGCGTCGGAAACGGCGATTGTGGGCGACGGAGAGAACGATTTTTCGATGTTCGACGGGCCGTTCTTCAAGGTTGCACTGAAGAATTCAGTTGCTCAACTGCAGGAGAAGGCCTCTGCCATAACTGAAGGCGTGGGCGGCGAAGGCGTGCGCGAACTCCTGAAGGCGATACTGGCAGCCAGAGAAAACAGATGACGGTCAGTAACGCGAAATGACTTTCTCAAATATTGGCACGAGTTTCTTCACTGCGCTGTCTACGTAGCACTGCTTGGATGCTTCGTAACCCATGCTGCCCATTTCGCCTGCCTTATCCCCCTTGAGCAATTTCTTCATTCTTTCAGCCAGCGCGCCATCGTCGCCAGGAGGAAAGGTGAATCCGTTTATTCCTTCCACAACGAGCTCCGAAGAGCCGCATCCGGTGCTCACAATCACCGGTCGCCTCATGCGCCATGCTTCCACGGTGACGAGGCCGAACCCTTCGGCTCCTGAAGACAATATGAGGCATTCGCAGAGATGATAAGCGGCGCGGACGAGCCTGTCCTCTAGATGGCCGATCATCAGAACCTTTCCCTCCAGGCCGTTTTCGGATATAATCTGGCTGAGCTTCTTTTTCCAGTTACTTGATTTGGAGGAACTGAGACCGCCGGTGGAACTGCCGGAGAAGCTGCCGTTTCCTACCAGCAGCAGCTTCATGTCGGGAAACGACGACTGCAGGTGCTTCATTGCCCTGATGGCCACGTCCTGTCCCTTCATCGGATCCATCCTGGCGACAGTCAGGAAAAATCTTTCCCCGTTTTTCAGTCCCGTTCTGGCTAGAAATTCTTCGATGTCATGGGCATCGGGCGCATGCCAGTCACTCTCGTCAATATGGGGGTATATCTGATACGCCTCCCCTCTGTAACCGGATCTGAAAAGAGCTTCCAGATCTTTCCTTGTGCTGACAATCATTGCATCGTATGCTTCCATGTTCCTGACGATGAATTTCCTGACATTGCCGCTCACATTATCCAGATTGGCCGGTATGTGCCAGCGGTAAACGGCAGGGGCAAACGGACCGACAAAATTTCCGATTTGAAGCTGCTGAAAATCATGTATGTAGAAAAGGTCGAAATTTGCCAGATTCTGCAGCAGGACGTCAGCGGTCTTCCAGCTGTACAGGTTGAAGGAAAGATACTCGTCGGCGACAAACGACATCCGTTCTGTACCGTGTATCTCATTCCACAATTTATCCTTGAACCTGACATAGCGCTCTGCGTCGTGCCTGCCCAGATCGATATTCACGAATGTGATGTCCCCCGTCGTTATCTCCGTCGGAGATTCAGGCGAGAGAGAGACCCACATGGCTCTGTCCACGATGCCGCTGCCTTTCATCTTTTTCAGCAGAGGATAAACCATTGCAGTGACGCCACCCGGCGAATAAGAGAAGTCCTCTCCCTCTGAAAGCGTGCTAAGATCAATGACTTCTGGCAGGATGCCGTATTTCTCGATAAGATCGGGCGCGCTGATTCTGAACCTGACAAGTGGCGTCTGGGTATTAACACATATATTCACAATTTCACGCTTCCCTCAGATTCGAATCATGCTCCATATTATCCTATGCATGAAATGATATAACCTTTTCCAGAACGATGCGTCATCGCGGGAGATAACTGAACCATATAGTTTTATCAGCGGAAAGGAAATCCATGTTCATGGACAGGTCCAGGGCACTGAGGAGGATTGTACACTGCCTGCTGGTATTAGGCGTCGTTTACTACATCATACCGGCGCAGATAATGCCCGGCCTCCCAAAAGACGAAGCACTGATCCTGCTGCTGATGGTCATACTGTCGTTCGAGGCCGTTAGACTACACCTGAACATCAGGATTGTCGGCCTCAGGCCTTACGAATACTCCAGACTTAGCAGTTTTTCATGGGCATTCATGGGCATATGCACTGTTGTGCTATTTTTCCCGCTGCCGATCGCGCTGCCGGCATTACTTGGCGTAGCCTTCATGGATCCGCTTGCAGGCGAACTCAGGCACCTGGAGCAAGGGAAACTGGCGAACATAATTTGGCCGATCTCATTCATCATGTTCTCGACGCTGCTGCTGATCCACTATCAGCCGCCGGTCGTGCCGCTTTCCATGGGGTTTACGGGCTCAACCGTCGCCTGGTTATCCGAAAGAATGAAGTTCAGAAGTATAGACGATGATTTCCTGATGTCCGTGCTTCCAGCCGTGGCCATGCTCGTAACCTATATGAGCATAAAGTGACATACTATATAATGTGGAAAAAATAAAATTCCACAATACCGATTTATATTACAGATGCAGATAGAGGTTGACATGAACCGAATGAAGGTCATAAACGAACCGTCCGATCTCGTGCCTATGCTGAGGGCCGTGGATACGGAAGCAAAGAGACAGGTTCTGAAGGAAGTAACACTCGAGTGGAGAACCGCTAAAGAGATAGAGGAAAAATATGGAAAAGAGGGAAGGGAAGCACTCAAATTCCTTGAAAAGATGAAGCTCGTCGAAACAAGATGGGAGTCTTCAAACAAGTCTCCGCAGCCTGAAAAAGCATATCATACATACTATTCTTCATTCCACATAAGCGTGACGTGGCCGGTATACGAAATAAGCGATGTCCTGTCCATTGCGATGATGCCTGAGGCAGAGTTCAGGCGGATTGAAAAGAGGATACTGGAGGAGATAGGCGCGGAGGGAAAATTTGCGGGCGATGTGGCGGAGAGCCTCGGCATGACTTCAACAATGCTCAAGAGCATAGTCAAGAGGTCCATCAGGCTGGACTTGCGCGGACACAGAGTTGAAAAACTTAAAGAGGAGCTTTGAGGAGTCAACAGTTCGGATGATTACAGTCCTCAGGCTCGGCCACAGACCGGAACGGGACAAGAGAATAACAACGCATGTCGCGCTCGTGGCGAGGTGTTTCGGCGCCTCCTCAATGATTATCACCACGAGGGACGAAGGTCTGTGTGACCGGGTCCGTAAAGTGGCGGAAAATTTTGGCGGAAGTTTCCAGGTTACATATGTGCACGACTGGAAGAAATTGCTTCGGGACTTCAGGGGCCTGAAAGTGCACCTGACGATGTACGGCGAGAGATTCGCAGAAGTCAGGGAGCGCATCGATGCGTCCGGTGACATGATGGTTATCGTCGGTTCCGAGAAGGTACCTCCGGAACTCTACACAATGTCGGACTTCAACATTGCAATAGGCAATCAGCCTCATTCCGAAGTAGCAGCTCTTGCCCTGTTCCTGGACAGGATCACAGAGGGAAAATGGGAAAAAACAGATATGGGCGGCAGGTTAAAAATACTGCCTAACCCGAGGGGCAAAACCGTTTCAGGACGGCGGTAATCAGGCAACGGCCTTTTCCTTTCCGCCGACCCGTTTTGGGAAGTATTTCAGCAGTATTATGTCTCCGACGTTGCTAATCCACCTGTATGGTACATTGACCGGCCTGCTTCCTTCCACAAGCAATGGATTCGTGTCGGATATGAATATGCCGTCGATCTTCGCGCTGTCCACATCGATGACGAGATTTGTCACGCTTCCGAGATACATTCCCATGTTCGTATAACATTGTCTTCCTATCAGTTCAGAGGCTTCCTGGAGCACATCTCCACCCCGGAGCCCTATTGTGATGACAGAGATAAAATGCTTTCTTCCGAGATGGCCCGTCCATGTACGCGTTTGGCTGCTGTGAAAAACTTGCAGCTGCGCGCACACTTCAGCAAGGAAATCAGCTGCCGTGCTGATCTATTTCACGGCTGCAGCAGAAAAGGGACGGAAATCGCCCGCACGTCATAATTTACCGTTCGCTTCTGCCGCGTCGGAAAAGAGACTGGCAATCGCCAGATCATGACACTGCCGCATGCAGGTTGTGACGATTTCACATGCAAAATCTGCGGATGACAGATATTTATAATTGTACAGAATTGTATCAGGTAAACTGAAAGGGGAAATCAGATCTTGCTTAAGAGCCTCAGAAATGGGATTATTGCAATTGCAATAACCGCGGTAGTTGCCGTTCTGGTTATACAACTTGCGGCACCACCTGCATCCGGACAGACCATCGGTCTGAACAATCTGCCCGGCACCATGGCGCTCGATCACTCATATTCGTTTTATGTGACAATCAATCTTCAGCAAGTCACCACTATCGCAAGTTCCTCGACCATCACTCTTGCAATAGCCAGGTCCAATGGCGCGGCTGTGACAAACGCGGCGTTTAACGGTACTGGCACAATATTGAGCACCGGCGGTTTCCTGCAGACTGTTGCAAAGCACAACGGAAGCGCATCCAACATTTACGGATACGGCGGCACCACAGGTTATGTGAGCTATCTGGTGTCTGTTGAATTTCCCGCAGGAGGTGTTGTGACCACCGGCCAGTATTCAATCAGCGCCACACTGACGATAAACGCAACCTCTACGCCGATAACTTCGAGACCGGTGATATTCAATGTGGTAAATCAGATCAGCCCGGTGCCATATCTCGCAATATTTATAGTCGGCGACATCGTGGTTATCGGCGTTGTGGTCTATGTAGTGACGACAATGAGGAAAGGAAGGCGCTGAAGTCACAGTGCATTTCCGCAACGTGGACAGTTCCGGACATTGATAGCGCTCAGGACGCCACATGATGCACATGCTTTCAGTAGTCTTGAAAGGCAGACTGGACAGGAAGCCTCTCCATAGGGAACAATCGCACCGCACACATTGCACAGGATGCTCTCTTTGCGCTCCTTGCTGACGGATTCTGCTTCAGAACTTTTCCGGCGCCTCTGGTCGGCAAGCAGGACCGCACCGGCAATAGTGCATGAGATTGAACCGCCGATTACGTATGAGAAAAGCAGAAGGTACGATTGATTACCATAATGAAAAAGCAGAAATCCTGTCAGGAAAATGATTATGTTGACAGGCGTCAGAAGAATCAGGGACCAGCCTGCACCATGGACCAGATGACCGTATGCGTCTGCGTTTTTCCTGCGTACCGGCTTCCTGTTAACCGAACTCATCGGATTCCTTCACCAATATGCCCCGTCACGCGCATAGAGCCTCAACGGCTGACAACATGTCGGGGCTTTACTGACTGATGTTATGAAACATATATATGCGTCGACAAAATTCTCAGGGGCCGAGGGCCCATAGATCAGCCCGGAAGATCGCCTGCTTTGCAATGCCTGAACAGGCAACAAAACAGCAGGAGGCCGCGGGTTCAAATCCCGCTGGGTCCACATATATCCTCATCGCAGCCTGCTGTGGCTCTTTATTCCAACGATTCCTCCGTTTACTGTTGCACATATGTTATGTTGGCGCAAACATAAACAGGGACACCGAGTCCCTTAAGATTGGCAAGAAAACCGAAGTGGTGAATGCCGAAATCTGTGTTTGGCCAGATCATAATATCGAAACCGGCAAAAAATGCAAAATTATGCCATTTCGAGGCTATCGTCTGATTGACAAGCGAGATGGGTGCGTAAACTGAGCCAATACCAGCTATAACAACGTAGTCGTTCATCATGTGATAAGACGTGTTTGTATTATTTCCCCATGGATAGGGATCAAAAGACAATTGAATAACTTTGCTTGTCTGAAAACCCGTATCATTTGCCACTATCACCAATGAACTTGGATCGATATTGGGTGCCAGATGAGCACTGACTAAGAACGATACTCCGATGTCGAAATAATTCCCCTGTGCACCACCCAGAGAATAATTATACAAGGATGTTTGTATTCTCATGCTGAATGAGGAAACAGAATAGCTGGTCTGACCAATTGAAGTATTGGTGGAGAAATTGAATCCCGGAGAGTTATAATCATACCAGCCTGAAAAATTTCCCTCAACCAGATAACTGCCGTTACCATCGACCACTTGCAACCTTGGAGGTACGTAATGCGGTCTTGTGGCGTAGTATGAGATTGACAACATGCCCGCAATAATGGCGACAGCCATACCAGCTGCAAACACTTTCCTGGCCGTCATTCAGATTCACTTTCTTAATCGTCTCTATTAAATTATAAAGTTTGCTCTGTTGTTTCACACAGCACCAGTTTAATGACTGGCCTTGATGGCTGAAATCCACCTTTTCATTGCCTCTCCATGCCAGTCTCGCACTTCCGGATGATAGCGACGAATTCATGCAGAAGTTTGCCTCTGTTTCTGTCGTTACTCAGCGGGGTAACACAAACACAGGTATGAGTCACGAGGAGTTTGCGCGGCTCATTCATCTCCTTCATATCTGCCATTCCAATTGTTCGAGAGCACTGAAAGAAACACGTTAAGGAGGATATACCATCATGAGGCCTTTCAACCACCAACTCACTTTTCAGTTGTTCTCACTGGTTGGGCACCGCTGACGGGAGTGATGCAATAATCACCCAATGCCGCGTCAAATGTGTTTCCCAAGTTTGGAACAGAAACGTGATAGATAACAACGGCTGCATTAACCGGTCTTGCTGTGTGCGCACCTAAGAACGGTTCAAATTTCCGCATTATTAGGCGCATGTACATTGTGAAGAAACACGACAATTGCGCCCGCAAGTGCAGGTATGGCCAGTGGCATGAATATCGGGAATCCAATTGCCACGATATTCAGCGAAATCAGTATGATAAGCACGCTCCACAACACTGGACACCTGGATCCCAGATACAGCCTCAGTGACAGCAGCGCAAACGTGATTCCAAATGGAAGAAACAGCACTGAATGTGTGTAAATAAAAACAGCAATCAGCAGAAGACCGTTCAGCCCGATCGCCCATTCTGATGCCTTCAGTTGTGCTGAGCTTTCCCGCTTCAAGCCACGAGGATTTGTTTGACTTTCCATATTTTCATCACTGTTGCCGGTTCCGGCATGTTCCCCGACCGGAGCACTGAATCCGCGGGACGACGGCTCATCTATTGCGCTTCTGTCCGAAGGAACTCTCTCGTTCATCCGCCATCGCTCAGGTATGTATTGATATGCTGAAAATGGTTGCGCCAACGAAGTTCTTACCCCCATACCGACATCACCGGATAAGTATATGCCCCACAGCAAAACAACATCGATGAGACTCTGCGTTCATGGACCCGTAAGCGCCATATCTCGATGCCCGTGCCACCGCCGTGCGCTATTGACATGCAGCGGTGCGCATTACAGCGTAGGGGGATGACTTCGACGCTACAGTCAGAATTGAGACAGACATACTCACACGTAGCGACGGCCAATGCACCATGTGCAACGGCATATGTAAGTCGATAGGGTCGGCAGAAATAGTATTACGAACGCGAGCGGACCATCACCCGACATAGTCATATAAAAGTAGGCGGGCGAGGTAGGCAGAAAGCGATATATTATCTGGAATTCTTTCAAAAATCAGGTACGACCAAGCGTGAAAATCCAAGTTAGACAGGGCCCGTCGCAAACCTGCGCCTTAATTTGATATCGTTTCAAAATTCTGGTTAATTGCCAGATAAGGCGGCGGTTGAACGTTTTCTGCCGGATAAATGAACGCAAATGAGAGCAACAGACCATACTTCATTGCAATTAAAGGAAGCAACGCACTTTCGTTTAATGAAACCGCTCCGTTGTTCACACTTGTATACCAGCCGGACATCCTGAAGCTGCTCCTGTTGTGGAATGTGACAGTTATACTGAACGATCCATTTGTCGGTAATGAAGCTGGCTTAGGTGGGAAACCCAAAAAGAAAGCCATCTGTGGTCCTGTTCTGTTTACTATGCAAATTGCATTTGTGATCGACGTGCTGTTGCCTTGGAGTATCGCATTCAGTCCCAGGTCGGCAAGAATATGCCAGGGTGATGACCATGTGCCACGCAACGTTATGTTGCCCGTGACGTTCACCACTATGTTGTATTCCGATAAGGTGCTGCTATTGAGACCATAAAGCCTCATTCCATGAGAATACAGGACTTGGACGGCCCCTTTTTTTGCAGGAAAACCTAATTCGGTTGCAGCCATCGCCATTATGATGACCAGCAGAACAGAAATCAGCGCTGTAACCTTCCTGCGCTGCTCCCACACTGTTATTTCACCGCCCGCACGCATTGCCCTGCAAAACTCTGACTCAGATTATCGTAATCTGGACAGAGAAATTGGTAAAACACAAAAATGTGTTTTCTACAAAGGCGATAAAATGAGGTCGACCTAAGGAAACCAAATGTGCTAAACACGTTTATTTTTATGCGCATTCCCATTTTACCCTGATTTGTGATCGAGTTTCACAGTAATAAAGATGCCATAACCGCTCACCTTTACAACGGACAATGTATCAAAAATATGTGTGCAAAATCAGATTATCTGAGTGAACGATAGCGGTTGTTACATCATTCAATCGGGTTCCTCGAACCAGATAGCTGAAACAGATTGAGAGCAGAAAGTATGTTGAGAAGAAATGGTGTCGTAAAAAAAGCGGATCTAATGAAACACTTCCGCTCTCCTCTGGACTCCAATACTTGGACTGTGCGTATCACCGACAATCACGCCAGAGTATGATGAGAGTTGTGGGCAAGTGCACATGATAGAAAGAAAAGTGTTCCTGCGGCAGATGTGCAGGAAACTTCGTTTGAAATCCCTGAGGATCATACGCCAATAATGGTCATTTCCGAAAACTCATTGGTTTTTCCACAACTGTACAATCACTTTGCAAATGACTCGAGCAGTTCAATTTCATCATTCGCAATCCTGGCCCTTACACCCACAGGAATTGGAAAGTAGGGATCTGTGTGCCCGAAATCGATGCCTTCCATCAGAGGCGTTTCGGAGAGGCCAAATTCAGTGGACAGTACCCTGGCAACTCTCTTCATGACATCCTTTCTCTGGCGCGTTGGATAGCCTCTGAACCGCCCAAACGCGAGTCCATTGATCCTTTCGAGGATTCCGCCAATCCCGAGGTTTCTGACCAGTCTCTCCACTGTGACTGGCGAAGGCACCTCTTCCGATGTTTCAAGCAGCAATATGGCATCGTCAAATACTGACTTTTGAGGGAAAAAGGCAGTTCCTCTGAGCCAGTCAAACACCTCGATGTTTGCGGCAAAAATCCTTCCGGTCATGCTGTCACCGACTGACCAGCTCCATCCATATGACTTCTTCAATTTGTGTATGGAGCCGTTTGACCCTGATTTTGCCCAATCTGGATAACCTTCAGAATAAGCAGGGAAACGTCTCATTTTCAAGCCTGTTGAATCTTCAAACATGATTTTGCGCCAGTACAAAGCAAATTCTCGTGGAAAATTGTGCATCTGAGCAAATCCGGCCATTACTGCGCCGCCATAAATCGAGCACATCCTGTTTCTTGCCAGGTAAGCTGTTATGGTAGTGCAATCAGAGAAGCCGCAGAAGAACTTCGGAGAGCCGCTAATGACATGCCCATCGAGATACTGGAGTATTCTGACAGACTCGTCACCACCTATTGCACTGATGATGCCCTTCACCTCGCGATTTTCAAATGCACAGTTAAGATCCTGTGCCCTCAGTTCGGGGTGAAGATAGCCCTGTTCGATTGAAAGAGTCGCATGAGGCGAAATGATTGGATCCAGCTCAAAGAATCTTCTTAAGTTGTCTACGCCGAGCTTGAACAGCTTTGGGAAAACGGAAGCAGACAGTCTGGAAGGCGAAACAATGGCGACCTTATCGCCTTTTTCGAGCCGGTTCGGCTTTATCCAGGACATCGATTTAGCGAGTGTTTGGAATCATATAATGATGCCGACAGGGCAAATCGCCGCAACGATGCCTCAACAAAGCGGCGACTTTCTGTGACATGTGTGACGTCAGTGGAAACTACTATAGTCGAACAATCCTGTCAATTGACTGGCCTTCCCGCAGCCGCGCAGGACGTCCGGCGCATTATACAACAGGCAAACTGGATTTATCTCATCGCTGCGCATCGTTGATAATGCACAGTCATGCACGAACGCGGGATGGCGCACGGCACAGTTCAGCTGAACTCTTCCCGCTCAAACAGCCAGAGTCCTGCGATGGCAGTAAGCACGAGATAAGCAACCATGATGAGAATTCCCTCCCCGATGCCTGCAGCATACTGAGTCGTCGTAATGACTCTCCTGCCTATCACGGTGTGCACATGAGATATAGTCCCGGTGAAACCCCAGTTAATGGCCGGGGCAAAGGCATCGCCGATGGTGGAGCTTGCATACGATATCACCATCCACGGTTCCATTTTGACAAGCCCGGAGATCAGACTTTCGAGCAAATTGAAACCGAAAAGGAACAGCAGGGCAGTAAGCACGAAACCATAGGCACTCGTTTTGAAGAGCGAACTGAAGAAGAAAGTCGCGCCGAGAACCGAACTTAGATAAACGATGGCCAGAATCAGCGAAAGACCGAGCTGCCACGGAAACGCATTGATGCCAAAGTAGTACACTCCATTTGCCAGCAAAATGACCAGATAAAGGAGGACCATGGCAACGGACGCAATAAACGCCGCAATGAACTTACCTATGTAGACCGTCGATCTGCGTATTGGGAGTCCCATCAGGAAATAGCCGGTCTTGTTCTGGAATTCTCCGGCTATGGCGTCTCCTCCGAAAAAGACGGCGGCGAGGACAACAATCAGTCCGATCCCGCCTCCCCAGAAAGAGCCGTAAAACGCCATGGCGTCTGAAACAAGACCGCCGCGATAGTATCCCACAATAGCGGAGATTATCAGGCCGATGATCAGAACAATAGCGGCAAGGGAAACAAACCGCCTGGATCTGAGGTATTCCCGAAGCTGATATCTGGCGAGTTTGGGAATCTGCTCAAGGGAAGGCGGGACCTGCAGATGCGTCCGCGGTTCTGTGGCTGTGTCGCCTGCGATGATCTCAATCCCCCTGTGAAATCTGGCTGAGATAGATTTCCTCAAGCGCGCTCTCTGACTCGACAAGACCTATGACGCCTATGTGCAAATCCACAAGAGATTTCAGCAGTTTCTCCTGACCGTCGGTTCCGCCTGAAAAACGGATGCGCAATCGTCTGGGATCGAGCTGGGTCCAGTCCAGAATTCCGCTGACAGATCCGAGCAACCCTGCAATCTTTTCAGTGGGGATGGGACGTGCGAGAGTGGCGTCCACAGATGCATGATCGTTGGCAAATCTGGACGTTACGTTTTCAAGGGTGTCGTAAAACAGCAGCTTTCCCTTGTTGACTAGCGCGACTTCATCACAGACTTCGCTGACTTCGCTCAGAATATGACTGCTCATGAAAATCAACCTGTCGCTCTTCTTCAGTGTGCGTATAATGCCTCGGACCTCTGCCATCCCTCTCGGGTCAAGGCCGGCAGTGGGCTCGTCCAGCAATATTACATCCGGATCATGGACGAGCGCAGC
This sequence comes from Candidatus Sysuiplasma acidicola, assembly GCA_019721035.1. Classification (NCBI taxonomy): domain Archaea; kingdom Methanobacteriati; phylum Thermoplasmatota; class Thermoplasmata; order Candidatus Sysuiplasmatales; family Candidatus Sysuiplasmataceae; genus Candidatus Sysuiplasma; species Candidatus Sysuiplasma acidicola. The sequence goes on along the minus strand of JAHEAA010000006.1, from coordinate 74,946 downwards.
CGCAATATTGATCCTCTGCTTCATTCCCTTCGAGAACTTGCCAACCTTTTGATCTGCCCATTCGGACATCTTCACTTCGGCAAGAACCGTTTCGATGCGGTGACGGCGATCCGACGGTGGAACGCCACGGAGGTCCGCAACCATCCCGAGCGCTTCATTCGGAGTAAGGGAAGGATATATTTCCGGGCTCTCTATCAGAACTCCAGCATCTGCAAGCGCTCTTTTCCTGTCCGCTCTGACGGAAATGCCGTTAATGAGACATTCGCCTGCTGTTGGAAAGATCATATTTGTGAGGAGTTTCAGCGTTGTTGTTTTTCCCGCACCGTTGGGTCCTAGAAATCCAACACATTTCGTGCCTTCGATATTAAGATTGAGCGAATCCAGTGCAAGGAACTTTCCGTAAGACTTTGTCAAATCACGCGTTTCGATTGTGGATGTCATTGTAATTCACTATCTCCTCTTGCTCCTTCTCCTCTTGCTCCTCTTCTTAAAACAACGCCTTTTCCGCGCCCGGCCTTCGTCCCTTCACTGTTCTGACGCCTGAGCTCGGATGTTATTTTACTGAGCACCCTGTTTGCGGCGGCCACGTCGGAAGGAGAAAGATTCTTTTCCAGATCTTTCCAGCTGGCAGCCGCCCGCGCCTCCAGGCGTTCTGCGATTCTGCGACCTCTGGCCGTCAACGATATCAGAACGCGCCTGCGGTCATCTACACCGTGCTCCCGATGGAGCAGGCCTCCTTCAAAGAGCTCGTCCAGCATACCGGAAACGGTTGCGGGCGACACAGACATCCTTGAGGCAATCTCGGTGACTGCCCTGGGGCCATATCTCAGCAGTGCCCGCAGAATAAAGGAATGGCGCATTGGAATCTTCTCAAGAGCGGCTTCCCTTCTGCTGCTGCTGACAAACTCCAGAACGAAAGCGCTGCATGAAGTCCTGAGATCTGTCCTGCCGCCCGGAGCTTCCACGACCAAATCCTTTTGTTTTGATTTCATAATATTTAGTACACCAAACAATATGATTACCTTATAAAGTTTCGCGATCCGGTCCGAAAGCAGGTTGATGCTACGGGTTTACGCGATAAAGCAGTTTATGTTCACGTTGAAAAGTGCGCTTACGCATTCTTCTCAAAATGCAGAGCACGCTCTCAGGCTGGAGCCTGATATTGTGCACCGGAAGTCCGGAAACAGGAAGCAGGCACGGTAATCTCGAAACGAGCTCCTTTTCCACTTTCGCCCGTTTCGCTTATCCCCATACCACATGATTCAAGGAGTCCTCTCACGAGATACAGTCCATGCTTTCTCTTATCGGTGAGATTACCGGCAAACAGGCCCTTCTTCTTTTCGGAGGCTATACCAGCACCGTCGTCCTCATAGATTATTTTATGACCATCGTTGTCGGACAATGCAGAGATAGATATGCGGGACACATGATCACCATGCCTCAATGAATTGTCGACAAGATTGTGAAACACTTTTTCCAGAAAAGGCAATGAATGTATTTCGGTTCCATCCACATCCACCGTCAGTTTGACATGCCTGAGATCGAATCCCGACACTGCGCGTGCAACTGCCTCGCCGAGATGCTGCCATCCGGCCTCATCATCCTCTATGCTGTCCTGGATGCTCCTGAACTGCTCTATATGGTCGCTGATGCGGCGGGCCGCATCGCTTATCCCTTTGAAACTCCTGGCTGCGTTTTCATTGCCAGGGGAAAGAAGTCCTGCTTCCGCAAAAATCCTTATGGAATGAAGAGAGTTCCGTATGTCGTGCCTGTCCAGGTTGGCAATGAGTTTGAGTTTCTCATTCGCTTCCCTCAGCTGCTCCCTGCCGGATATGACCTCCGTTGCGTTCTTCATTCCGCACACCCAGTGACTCAGTTTGCCGTCCTGTCCGACCACAGGCGATACATCCATGTGCACCCAGATGTGAGCACCTGAAGGGAGCTTGAGACGCATGTCTCCTGCATAACTTGTGAGCCTGGACATTGAATCCATCACGGCGCGGAGTTCCGACCCGGAGACAAAATCCCCGAGCAGTTTGCTGAACCCTGTGCCTACCACATCTATCTCCGAAAGACCGGTCGTCTCCAGGAACGACGGGTTTGCGAATTCGACAGTGGTGGGAGATTCCCTGCCGTCGCTGAGTATCAGGAACATGTAAGGGGTTGTCCTCAGCACCGCGTCGTGCAGCAGCAGCACGTCACTCAGCCTCTTGCTCTCCGAAATGTCCCTGGTGGACGAAGCTATTGCATAAATGCGGCCGTTTTCGTCACGCAGCGGGAAAAGACTGATGCTAACTTCAACAGTGGTGCCGTCTTTTCTGAGCCGGACAGCGTCGAATCTCCTGCTCTTGCCGTCAAGTGCATCTTCCACACCCCTTCGATAATCACTTTCAGAGGTCGGTGGTATTATCGGAAGCTGCAATCCTCTGATTTCCTCCAGTTTCCAGCCGTAAAGGCGTTCGAATGCAGGATTGACGTTAAGTGTCTTTCCCTCTCTGTCTGTGATCGCCATCGCATCCATGCTGTTATGCACGTAGGAGTCCATCATCTCCATTGCAGTCCTTAGTTTCTGATCGAACATGCGTCCGGCATGGAAACGCGCAATTTCGTCGCCAATGCCGGCAAGCATTTCCAGGACCTCATGATCACATTCGGTCTGGAACGTCCTGTAGAATACCATTATTCCCGCCACGCTCTTTCCGACAATAACGGGAAAAGCCAGTGCCGCCTTCAGCAGGTTGTCTACCGCATCCCTTCCGCTCAGCGGGTTTGAACCTGACTGAAAATCGGTCTCCAGCACGGGCCGTGCCTCTTTCCAGACCCTGCCTGCAATCCCCTGATCCGCAGGCACTGAAAGGCCGGCCGATGATTTCCTGAAGTCCACTGCCGCTGTGCCGATGTCGGGAGATATCCACTGATGCTCAAGGCGCAGCCTGTCAGTCCCTTCCTCCGGTATCCAGAATTCGCCAATGTCGCATCCCGAACCTTTACATATTGTTTCCAGCAACGGAACGGAGGCTTCCTTCAGCGATGTGGCGGCAGAGAGTATGCCGCTGACCGCGATGCGCGTCATCCTCACGCTCTCTCTCATATTGCTCATAGTAACGTCGCGAAAGACCATGACGGACCCGATGATGCTGCCACGCCTGTCCCTGATCGGAGCCGCTGAATCGCTTATCGAACGGACTCTTCCGGTCTTTGGGACGAGAATCGTGTGATTTGCCATTCCCACCATTGTTCCGTTCTTCAGCACGTTTTCAACAGGCAGTTCCGCCGGAGCTTGTGTCATTTCACTGAATATTCTGAAGATCTCCTTTACAGGTCTGCCAGATGCTTCGTCCTGACTGAAACCGAGCATATCCTGAGCGACAGGATTGAGATAGAGCACCTTGCCCACGGTGTCTGTGGTGACAACCCCCTCCCCAATGCTGGAAAGGGCGGTCTCAAACCACTCGCGCTGCCGTACGTTTTCATCTATCATCTTTACATGGGCGGTGATGTCGCGGGCGATGCCGGATATGCATATGATCCTTCCCTTTGAGTCCCTGACTGGCGATATAGTCATGCTGGCGTAAAACTTCGAACCATCCTTCCGGAGGCGCTCTCCGGTATACTTTTCAGATATGCCGGTTTCGGCGACGGTCCTGAAGCGGTCCTCGATATCGTGTATTTCCTGCCCGGACACCATTGGAAACTTCATGCCCATGGCTTCTTCCGCAGTCCATCCGTACATCCTTTCAAACGCGGGATTTACCCTGAGTATCCTGCCGGATGTGTCATACAGCAGAATGGCATCATCTGTATTCTGAACAAGGGACTCGAGGAGTTCCCTCGTTTCCCTAAGATCCTCCTGCAGCAGCCTCTGGATTCTGCTTTCCCTGACGATATCCTTTATTTCGTTCAGCTGGGAGGTTAAGTCTCCGCCCTTCTGGAAGTAATAGTTGGCTCCTCTGTTGAGAGCTTCCATCGCCACTTCTTCACGTCCTCTTCCGGTGAGAAGTATGAATGGAGTCTTAATCTGCATCTGTCTGATCCTGTCCAGGAACTCCAGACCGTCCATCTGCGGCATCTGATAATCCGATATTATTGCATCATAATCGGTACACTGAATGGCTTTCAGCCCCTCCTCTGCCGACGATGCGATGTCCACGTGGATCTTTCCATCCATTTCGAGCAGTAATTTCACCGGCTCATGCAGCACGTCTTCGTCGTCGACATAGAGCACGTTAATGGCCAAATCCTTTCCCCGCCGGGCCCATATGAACACAATCACCTGCTGAAATCGTATTTTATCTTTGCGTGTCGAATTACACCCATGAGATTCTTCGCAACACTGGAAAGAAAAAATTACAGTATGCTGGCTGACTGCGATTCATGTATGCGCCACGCGCAAACGAGAGAATCTGTTTAACGGTCGTGCAGGAGCCTGTCTGGCGTCTGCCTCAGGAGTATGCCCTGTCGTTGATTGTGTGTTCTGCGGCGCTGCTCTTGCGATAAGGCTGGGACACAACACCGAGCTGCTGCAATGTTTCTGTCAGGGAAGAAAGCATTCGGTGGTTCTCATCGGTTTTGCTTCCGATTGCATCCAGTTTCTCTTCAATGGAGGAGATTCTCCTCTGAAGGTCGACAATTTCATTCCTGAGCATCTGCAGAATCGGATCCGATTCGTCCTTGTTTTGCATCACATATCATCTCCTGTCAGTGTGCCACAAACACGCTGCAGGGCATTAAGCAATCGCTTTTTCCGCGAATGCCTTGAATTCGGACGAACGAAGACCGACACCCGATACCCCGTCCAGCCTGGCGACAGGTTTGTGGTTCTGGAAGAGTATCGCCGTTGGAACTACGTCGATCGAAAATGCATTCCAGAGAGGATCTTCCATGTCAGAAATGTCCGTCAGTGCGGTGGGCACTCCGACGTCTGGAAGGATGCGTTCGAGTTCTGACAGGAAACGTCTGCAGAATGGACACCATGAGGCATAGAAAATAACCACGGTCTTCTTTTCTGACTTGTATTCGCCGTCTGCGAAATCAGCTGAGCTGAGCATTTCAGCCATGGCGAAGCCATCGAGACCGATTACAAAAAGTTGACTGTGCCTGTAAAACTGCGCCCCCTCCTCCCCCCACACACAGGGCATCACCGGGCGGTAGCTGCAGAAGCTGTCTGTGCACTGTACTGACCGACAGGCATCGCTCAATCAATGGGGATGCAACGACAGCGCCAGAAGATGCCGTTATTCCCCCGACACTTTTAAATACAGACTGAAATGTCCGACTCTCCTGCTTAAGGCTGATATCAATGGGAAACATAAGGCCGACATACATCAAGAGGGTAGCAGTCGAACTTGTCAACAGCTATCCCGGACTCTTCACCGAGAGCTTCGAACATAACAAAGAGATTGTTGGCAAGATCACAGATGTCTCTTCGACTATGATGAGAAACAAGATTGCCGGCTACGTGACGACATTCAGAAAGCACCCGAAGCTCTGAGTTCGCAACACTTCAACCTATTGTTTTTGGCAGAATGAAGTACAGCGGCACGAATGCGATTGATATCAGAATCATCGCCGCCCATGCTTCATGGAAGCCGTAACTGAATGCGATTGCACCGAATGCAAACGGCACCCAGAATCCGCACATCACCTGTATTCCGTTGACAAGACTCACGGCCAGTGGTATGTTCTTGAGTCCGATTGACCGCATATGTGCAGGCAGCGCATATGTTATTGAAACGCCGGCAGTGAAGAGCACGCCGAGCAGGACGCCGCCTGTCGCTGCCGCGACTATGTTGTCTATCAGGAAAAGAAGAAGGGATGCGGAGAACAGACAGGAAACCAGAATGAGCAGCGTGCGGGCGTTCTTTATGTGCCTGTGAAGCGGACCGGTTATCGCGCCACCTATGAGACCGACGAACAGTATGAGTGACGAGAGTATGCTTGCAATACTGGAATCGACCCTGAGATAGGTTACAGAATAGATGTACAGATAGGAGCTTGCGGCTGTGAACGTGCCCCAGATACCTATGAAGCCTATGGAAATGATCCATATCTGTCTGTTACGCAGCACCAGCGCAATTTCATGCAGCGTCACTCCCGTGGCCGCATTCTCCTGAGCCCTTTCCATCTTCACAGTGGCCATGCTGATGACGTACGTCGCGAGGCACAGAACGCCGCCTATGATGACGCCTGAGCGCCATCCGGTATAATGCATAAGCAGCGGCCAGAACAGAATTGCGAAGCCTGCACCCATCTGGAATGCCGCGTTGTAATAGCCGATGGCACCTGTCCTGTCCTTCTCAGAAACGAAGGACGACAGTATACCTATGGCTGGCGCAAAAAACATTGCAGCACCCATACCCGCGATAAATCTGAATAGAAGGAGGATAGCGAAATCGGGCGCAAACGGAGTGGCTATGCTGAAGAGGGACAGGAGGAGAAGGCCGTTCATAGCCACAGGTTTGGAGCCGTAACGCGAGGAAAGTATTCCCGAGGGTATCTGGAATATACCGACCGCGAGCAGGAAGGACGACATGATGAGGCCGGAGTACGAATTGCTGACACCATAGGCCGCAACCATCAGAAGGAGTGCAGGAGAAACCGTGTACCAGTTCAGGGCATAAGTGAAGCGTGATGAAAGAATCGACGCCAGTACGGCGCGGTTGTTACCGTCACTTTCACTTGTCGTGTCTGCCAAAGGATTCTGGTGGTTCTATGCTCTACGGCTTAAGTATTTTTGCAAAAAAACGGATTGGGACCGTGTACAACCCGATGGATAATAATAAGAACAGCAAGGCATTGATTTCCCTGACACGCCTGCCCGAGTGGGGTAGCTAGGATATCCTGGAAGATTGCGGATCTTCGGACCCGGGTTCGAATCCCGGCTCGGGCGCTTCAGCACACTGGAAAGCGTATTTCTTTATGAACATCCATTTGACTGCATGCACCGCGGAACCCTGCGCATGAAGAGGGTGTATGAAGCTCCATCGCCGGAAGACGGCATGCGCGTGCTTGTCGACAGACTATGGCCAAGGGGACTGTCCCGTGAAAAAGCAGCCGTCGACCGCTGGATGAAGGAGATAGCGCCGTCGGACGGACTCCGTCACTGGTACTCCCACGACAGGGAGAAATACGACGAGTTCCGCAGAAGATACCGTGCGGAGCTCGACTCAAACGGCGCGGCAGTCGGTGAACTGGTCTCCGCAGCCTCGTCCGGCCCGGTGACGCTGCTCTATTCCTCGAGCAGCCCGGATATCAACAATGCCGTTGTGCTGCTGGAGTACATCAGAGAACGCATGCGCAATAAGTGAGTGGGCGCGCCGTCATCTCTGCGAAAGGAGTTTTTCGAAATACTGCTTGATGTCTGCGCTGTTCCTCGCCTCGATGCCGAAGAATTCAGCGAAACGCGAACTGGTGGTCAGCTCGAGCGAGTGTGCCTTTGACCTCACGTTGACCAGCCCCATTTCGCGGAGTTTTGCAACGCTGTCGTAAATCCTCGGACCTATTTTCCGGGCAAGCTCACTCTGCAGCACGGGCTGGTAGTAGGCTATGAGCGAAATGGCCGAGAGCACGTCCCTTGGCAGCTCCATTGGCGCCATGTTCCTTGCGCTCTTCTGAAAATCCTTCCTGAGCTGCATCGAGTATTTGTCGCCTATCCTGAGTATCTCTATCGCCGTGCTGCGCCCGCTGTAGACACGCTTCAGCTTCTTCAGCGACTGTCTCACGTCCTGCACTGAAAGGCCAGATGCCTCCGCTATTTCCGAAGGTGCGATTGGCCTTCCGGAGGAGAAGAGCATGGCTTCCACGACAAGCATCCGTTCATCCACCGGGCGATGCCTCCATCACATGCCGCTCTCAGGCTGCGTCTCTGCCGTGTATTCAACAGAGACGTACTGCTGCTGTCCAAGCGGCTCCATGTATATTTCGCAGGGCGGGGATTCCTCCTGCCATATCCTGATCTTGCCCATCCTGGCGAGAAAGAGCATCGAGAGGAAAACGGTCACGGACTCGTTCCTGCCTGAAACCATATCGGAGAATGCCACGGGACCGGGGCCGAGGGAGAAGAGCCTTTCGAGCACTGCATTTATCTCCTTCTCGGGATCTTCCTTGTGGGCGTTGTCGCTGAACTTCCGTTCCGTCTTCTGCGGAACACCGGATGCACGGTTCAGGTGCTCCTCGATTTCATTCTGTGCCTCGCTGAATGCATCGAGCAAATCCATGATACTCACCTCGCGGCTGAAGTTGGAGTGAATGGCCGGTTCAAGCTCAAACCCTTCGTCAAAGCTCACCGGATCGTCGTCGAAGATGTAAAAGAAGTTTGGATTGACTTCCGACTGTTCGTCCTTCACCTTGACTATGCGCCGGAGCATCATCTCGCTTTCCAGCCTGAGCACGTTCCATGCCATGAATATCAATCTGCCCGCGACGACGAAGTTGACAGCATTCTCCTTCTCGATCCGCTCAAGATAGAGCCTGGAAAATCTCACTATATCTATGGACCTCGGGTCCATGTGATTGCTCATAACCAGCTCGAAGGTTATTGCGATGCTCTTTTCAAGCGGATCCTTCATGGAATGGTGATCCGCCTCCGGAAGCGACTTTGCTATTTCGAGATACCTTCCTATTTCGGAATACTTCCGCTCATCCTCGACAAGCAACGACTTCTGGAACAGAAGCTCGTTGAATATTGCCCCATATTCCGTTTCCGCGATGTCCGCTGTTTTCATGAATCCACTACTCCCTGCATTTCAGGCTGACCGGCCGTCTCTTCCTCGGGGAGTTCCCTGAGGAATATCTCAGAGACGCCGGAAAGCTGTTTCGTTACGCCTATGAGTCTGTCGGCGCTGTTCAGTGTGACTTTCCTGAGCGATATCTGAAGGAACTGGGCTGTGTGCGACAGCCCCCTGACCATTCTCGCCACGGCCTCCGAATTTATGCCGTCAAGGAACATGTCCACCTCGTCGAGGAAGTATACCGGGGAAGGGTCATACTGCTGTATCGCAAATATGAAGGCGAGGGCGGCCAGACTCTTCTCTCCGCCGCTCAGCGCCTCGATTCTCAGCGTCTTGCGCTCTTTCTGCTTCACTCTTATCAGCAGACCGCCCTGCAGCGGGTCGCGGGCGTCCTCGAGCACGAGTTCGCCCTCGTTTCCGCCGGAGAGCTGCGCATATACCTGTACAAAATTGGTGTTGATTGACTGGAACACTGCCAGCAGCCCTGTCCTCTTCTTTGAATTGATCTCCTCCACGAGATTCAGCAGCGACTTCTTCTTCTCCGTGAATGCGCCTATTTCGCCCTCGAGACTTTCGCATCTGGACCGCGTGTGGTCGTAATTGTCGATGGCTAGCATGTTGACGCCGCCTATGGCGGTGATGTTTGCCTCCGCTGCGGAAATCGTTTCACGCAGTTTCTCCGCCGTCATTTCGCCTTCGAGCTTTGTCGCTCCGGCCCTGCCGAGATTCTCAATCTCCTGCTGGATCTCGGACCTCTTGGCTTCGGCAGTTACTATGTTTGTCTTGAGACTGATGTTAAGATCCCTGAGTGTATCTATCCGCTCCACTGTCTGGGATATGTCTGATTCTAGCCTGATCTTCTCCTGCATAATAGCATCACGCTGATCTCTCAGCGCCTTCTGCGATCTGAAGAGTTCGTCTTCCATCCTCTGCAGCGCCGAAACTTCAATCTGGAGTGCGGCCGCGGCCTGCTCATCGTCCTTAATGCCGCGCTCGAGGGCCGAAACACGTTCCCTGGCTGCAGATAATTGCTCCTCCAGCTGCTCTTTTTCCCTGCCGCGGTACTCAAGTCCGGTGCGATTTGCACTTATTGCGACTTTCAGCTCGTGCACGGTTTCGTCTGCTGCTGCGATCTCACTCCTGAGCGACTGTATCTTCTCCGTAAGCTCCTTCGGCTGATCTGACAGCAGCTCCTCAGACCTCGCCTTCAGCTGCGCTTCCAGCGACGACTGCTCGGACTTAAGCTGTGTGAGTTTCGCTGCCGCTGCGTTGTATCCGGCTTCATCGGCGGCAAGCGAGTCCCTGAGCTTCCTGATCTCCATCGCCAGCGCATTGAGTTCCTTCTCAATCTGAGACTTCTGCGAATTGAGGGCTGATACTGCAACCGATCCGTCTCCCATGTTTCCCTTCAGCAGCCTGATCTTTTCCTCGAGGGAGGAGAGTTCAGACCTGACTGCATTGAGCTCGGCCGATTTTTGCTCCGACTCAGTTGTGAGCGCCCTCAGCTTTGCGCCGAGTTCCTCCACCTTGCCCTTGTCCGGTGCAGCTCTCGCATGGCGGTCTATCGAGCCGCCGACCATGGCACCGCTTGCTTCGGCTATGTCTCCATCGAGTGTTACGAGCCTGATGCCACCCATGAACTTTCTCAGTTCGTCAATGTTTTTGACAACGAGCGTGTCGCCGAACACGTACCACATCGCCGCCCTGTACTTCTCGTCGAAGCCTATGTGGTCAATGATGAAGCCCATCGTCTGGCTCCTTGCCATCACGGCCTTTCCGCGCGGACGGCCCTCCAGCATCTTGTTCAGCGGAAGGAATGTGAGTCTGCCCAGATTGCCTCTCTTCAGCATGCCGATGCACGATGCGGCCACGCCGTCGTCTTCCACTATAACCGCCTGCATTCTCTGGCCGGCTGCCGCCGAAACCGCATTCTGAAACTCTTCCTCCGGACTGCAGAGGTCCGACACTGTGCCGCAGATGCCTTTGATTTCCCCCCTGTCTCTGGCATCCATCACTGCCCTCAGGGCACCGCCGCCGCCAAGGCGCATGTCCGTTTTCGCTTCCTGCTGTATTCTTGCCCTCTCGTACTCTCTGGTGACCTGCTTGATCTGGGATTCCAGCTCGCGAAGCGCGCCGTCGAGGGAGGACTCCTGCCTCTTCTTCGTGTTGAAACTGTCCTGGTGCGTCTTCAGTTCGTCTTCCTTCTCCTTTCCGCTCTTGCCAGTCTCCTTAAGCTGCCAGGCGATGTCTCTGAATTCGAAATCCTTTGTGTTCTTCCTGTCCTCGAGTGCCGCCAGCTCCCTGGCGCCACGATCTGCGCGATCCTTCAGTCTGTCTGATTCCAGCTGCAATTCGCGAATGCTGGACTGGAGCGATGTTATGTTGACCGCGAGTCTGTTCATCTCCTTCCTTATGCCTTCAGCCCTGCTGTCCCCCTCTCCGATCCTCTTTTCCAGCGCCTGCAGTTCCTTCCTGCGTGCGGCGTTATCATGCTGTGAGCTCTTCAGTTTGGCCTCGTCTGCGTCCAGCGTGGACTGCATTTCTGCGATGCCCTTGACTGCGGCATCGACAGCCTTCCTGAGCCTTTTGCACTCCTCCTTTTTCTCATCGAGCTCCTGCCCTGCGGTTGCGGCGGCATCTGTATGCCTTGCCTTTGCTATTTTGGCGTTGTCCAGCTTCTCCCTCAACTCTTTCGATTCCCTGCCTCCGGAACTGTTGAGTTCCCGATCTTTAACACCGAGCTCGTCAACCAGCTTCCTTACCTCGAGTCTGGAAGATTCGTTCTTCTCTGTCAGCTCATTAATCTGGACGGTGTTGCGCTCGATCTGTGAATTAATCGATTTCAGCTCCTCGTCTGAGGTGGCCATCTTCCTTATGGCCAGCGTGAACCTTGCATCCTCCAGCCTCTTCTTCTCAGCAACGTACTTCTCCGCTGCCTTCTTTTCCGCCTCGAGTTTCCTGAGTTCCTGCCTCAGTTCCCCAAGCACCGAATTGGCCGTGAGCAGATTGGTCTCCACCTGTGCCCTCTCTCTTTCCGCATTTTCTATTTCCGTGTCGAAGGCAGTTATGCCCGCTATGTCGTCGAGTATTCTCCTCCGCTCGGTGTTTCCCATTTCAATAATTCTTGTGACGTCGCCCTGCTGGACGAAATTGTATCCGTCTGCGCTGAGTTTTGCCTCCCTCAGCAGCGTGTCGAATTCGGTGAGCGATGAGCGCCTGTCGTTGACATAGAAGTAAGACGTGTATCCCTCTCCGTCGTTGGAGCGTTTGACAGTTCTCGTAAACGTGACTTCATCCGCATCTATCGGAATGGAACGGTCGCTGTTGTCGAATGTGACGGAGACAGTCACAAAGGATGCAGGATTCTTTGACTTTCCTCCGTTGTAGATGAGGTCGGTCAGCTTTCCAGCTCTGATGACCTTGGAACTCTTTGGCCCAAGAACGAACAGTATGGCATCGGATATGTTCGACTTTCCGGAACCGTTGGGCCCGGTAACTACCGTATATCCAGGCTGAAGTGGCAGCCTGACCTTTCTTCCGAATGACTTGAAATTTTCAAGCATTATCTCCTTCAGAAACATGTCCGGATCACCAGCATGAGCCGGCAACTGAGTGTGCGAAACAGGCAGACCTCATAGTGCATCCCGCTCTGGCAGATAATGATCGAAGCTGTTTATAATAGATACGGGAGGTGGAACGGACGGCTTAAACCGCGTGTTAGTCGATAACAATGTTGAGAGTCGTTTAAAAATCCGTAAATACAGTGACAGTATTCCATTAAGGTAATGCAGGCGTTTTCTGTCGGTCTTACAATATTCGCGGCGGCACTCGTGGTGCTTTATTTCCCTATTGCGTTTATGCAGGACTGGCTTCTGCTGAAATACAGAAAGACGTTTGCAACACAGTGCGACCACAGCGGAAAGGCAGTGGAAGGTAGAAGGGTCCTGTGTGTGCTGACAACAAACGGTCAGAATCCGCGTGTGGCTGAGCACATTCTTTCAGTGCTGCATTCATACAACCTGAACATAGAACTCTTTGTGATAAAGGAGGAGAGGGACAGATTCAGCTACCCTGCCAGAGAGGTCATAGTGCCAAAAGATTACATGACGGCACACGACACCAGAAACAAGATGCGGGCGCTGCAGTTCGGCATAGAATATCTGCACGGCTGCGGATATGGCAGCGAAAGCTACATCTGCCACCTGGATGACGATTCTCTGGTGTCGGAAGAGTATCTTGAACATGTTTTCAGGATGGAGGAACATGCCGGACAGGGGCACCTGCGACTCCGGAAGACGGGCGTCCACATGCTTTCCACGCTGGCGGACATGGTAAGAGTTTCCAACTGCGATTCGTTCTGTCATTTTTTCAATTCTACAGGGCATCCAAAATCCGTTCACGGTGAGGGACTGGTGATACGGGCGGATGTTGAGTATGCACTTGGCTGGGATTACGGTACTTATGGTGCCGATGATCTCATCATGGGACAGATGATTGTGAGGAGCGGCCACAGTTTCGGCTTCATACCTCATCCCATAATGATAGCACCTCCGGTTTCTGCAAGGGACTTTTACAAGCAGAGGAGAAGGTGGATCATGTCCATACTCTGGTCCAGCAGGCGCATCAGGGAAATTGATGCAAAGACAATGGACTGGTTCCTCTACAGATACGCCGTCGGCTGGACAGGCGTGCTCGGCTTCCTGGTATTTGTAGCATGCATTTTTTACGGACTCGTGCTACCGCTTCCCATTTACATAATACTCGTATTCAATCTCGGCAGCTATTTCCTGTTTTATCAGTATGGTTCTGCCAGAACATCCAGAAAATACATGATCCCGATGGCACTGCTCCAGCTGCCCGTGGCGCTATACGAGGGAGGAACGCTCATTTATTCGCTGCTTTTCCCGCCTGCCAGAGATTCATTTGACGTCATAACAAAAGTCTGAGACGGAAGCGTTTTGGATGCACCGGCTCTGACAGTCTGGTGGTATAGTACATTATAATAGATTAATAAACATTAATTTTGCACTATTTCGAAATTCACAGATAACCTTTAAATTTGAATAAAGTTGATTCAGCTGCACAAAGAGAGGGGAATCTTTGGTAAGTTCTACATCCGACAGAAAATTGAGACGTGAACTGACGACAATGGACCTGTTGTTTTTGAGTCTCGGCGGTATAATCGGTTCTGGCTGGCTATTTGCAGCCTCCGGTGCCGCCGTGCTCGCCGGTCCGTCTGCAGTTGTAGCTTGGCTTGTTGGTGGCTTGATTGTGCTGGCCATTGCCCTTGTGTATTCAGAACTCGGCGGCATGATACCTAGATCTGGAGCGATTGTCAGGTATGCTCAATTCTCGCATGATAGTTTTGCGGGATATATCTTCGGCTGGGCGTATTTCCTGTCAGCCGTTTCTGTTCCCGCAATAGAAGCAGAAGCGGTCGTGACGTACGCATCCACATACATCAACGGCCTGGTAGCGACATCCGGAGTGCTGACTGTGGTTGGCATTGGCATTGCAATGCTCCTCATGTTTCTGTTTTTCGCGCTTAATTACGTGGGCATAAGGATCATGGGAAAAACCAACACGGGCGTGACTTGGTGGAAACTCATAGTTCCGCTTGGAACAGTCATAATACTGCTTGCCGTAGGATTCAATCCGGGCAACTTCGCTCTTCCGTCGGGTTTCCTCTACGGAGGATGGCCGAACGTGTTTGCTGCAATATCCCTTTCGGGTATAGTGTTTTCATACCTTGGTTTCAGACAGGCGCTGGATTATGGAGGAGAAGCTAAAACACCGCAGAAGTCCATACCAAGGGCGACCATCGGGTCTGTTCTGATTGGCATAGTGCTTTACAGCCTTCTCCAGGTTGTTTTCATTGGACACGTCGACTGGGGAGCAATTGGTGTCCACGCAGGAAACTGGGGTGCTTTGGCTACTGCTCCAGGCGCAAAAGCGCTATTTGACGCGCCATTCGCTACTCTGGCCACTTCCGCAGGACTGGTGCTCCTGACCTACGTGCTCTATGCCGATGCCTATATTTCACCGTCCGGCACGCTTAGTGTCTATCTCGGAACATCGCAGAGGACGTTGTACGGCATGGGAGCCAACGGTTATTACCCGGCAGCACTGACAAAAATCCATGAAAAGTACAGGATACCTGTTCTGCCTCTGGTAGCCTCGCTGGTTGTTGGCTTCATATTCTTCCTTCCGTTTCCGAGCTGGTACAAACTCGTAGGATTCATTTCGGGCGCGACAGTGTTCACGTACATTGTTGGCGGCTCTGCCCTGATGGCACTCAGAAAACATGCACCTGAACTCAAGAGACCATTCAGACTGTCTGGCGCATCTATTTTGAGCCCGATTGCGTTTGTGGGATCTGCGCTTATCGTGTACTGGACCGGATGGCCCTATGTCGCCTACATTGCCATCGCTATATTCGCTGGCCTTCTTGTCTACGCATTCTTCTATCTCACTTCCAAGGTTGACAACATATTCACGGCAAAGTCTATAAAGTCCGGTCTGTGGGTCCCCTTATTCATACTGGCGCTGCTCGTGCTTTCATATCTCGGTGAAACGACCTATGGTGGTATCGGCGTGTTTCCGTTCCCTACCGACTTCATAGTCGTGATAATCGTATCTCTGATATTCTACGCCATATCTGTTGTGAGCGCAACCAAGACCGAAGAGATCGAGCAGATGATTGCCCTGGGTTCGCAGTATGTCAAGGCAGAGGAATTCACGGTCTCAGGTGGCTCTGAAGGAGAGAGCAAGGACCAGTAGACAATACAGCAACATTGTCCTGAAAACACTTTCAAACGCTTTCCTTACTTTTCTGATCGTTTACAGAACTCTGCATACAGGTCGAATTGTGCGGCACTCGGGCAGACACAGTCTCCGGCGCGTCTTGCGAATTAACGACTCATCCACCATGGACGAAAATGCCTGCGAGCTGGCAGAGTGGCCTGTTGGATAATCGAGCATGGCACATGGTGCATTGCTAAGACGGCCGGACATCACTGGTAGCTGCCCGGTTGCTCAGAGCGCAATTTCGCGACAGTTAAAGTAAGCAATGTGCATTTCGTGCATACATGAATTACAGATATCTTGGAAAGACCGGTGTAAGGGTCAGCGAATTGTGTTTTGGCACGATGACGTTCGGGTGGAAGGCAGACGAGCAGACGAGCCACCAGATGCTCGACATGTTTGCCGCCGGGGGAGGAAATTTCATCGACACGGCGGATGTTTATGCGGACGGTAAATCCGAGGAAATACTTGGAAACTGGCTCCATGAACAGAACAGGGATGACTTTTTTGTCGCCACAAAGGTGCGCTTTGGATCATCGGAAAAACCGAACGATATCGGTTTGACGAGAAAGCACATATTGAGCTCAGTGCGGAAGAGCCTGAAAAGACTGAAAACCGATTACATAGACCTGTATCAGGTCCATGCGTGGGATCCGGCAACACCGATTGCCGAAACGCTGGATGTACTGAATGATCTGGTGCATGAAGGCACAGTGAGGTACATCGGCGCAAGCAACTTCAGAGCGTGGCAGCTGCAGAAGGCCTTAGACACCAGCGAATCTATGGGCTTGGCTAAATTCTGCAGTCTTCAGCCGCAATACAATCTTCTCTGCCGTGGAACTGAATATGAGCTCATACCCGCATGCATGGCAAACGGCATAGGCGTGATTCCCTGGAGTCCGCTGCGTGGAGGCCTCCTCAGCGGCAAGTACAGGAGAAGTATGGAAGTGCCGCCGGATAACACCAGGATAGGCGGCGCATATCGCGAGGGAAGGACGGAGATGTGGAAGAAGTACAACAACGAAGTGACATGGAGCATTGTCGAAGCGCTGGACCGCATTGCGGGTGAGCTGGGTAAAACCGACTCTCAGGTTGCCCTCAACTGGCTGCTCCACAGGGAAGGCGTCACAGCCCCAATCATCGGTGCTGCTTCGACGACACAGCTTCAGGAAAACATGGGCGCCGCCGGGTGGAAGCTGGAGAGCAGGCACGCAGACGAGCTGGGGAGACTCAGCGCCACGGGCGTTTCATATCCCTATGACGAAGCAGCCGAACAACAGCAGAGAAGAGGAAGAGAAGATTTCGTCAACTGAGTTCAGGATTTCGCATCGTCCAAGAGCGGAGGAGTTATGAACATTGATGAAGTTGAGGAAGAATCTGTGAACAGGGGAAGCAGGGGATTGCCTTGATTGAAGAGGAGTGGCGCAACAGGTTGCGGAGCATGTCTGAAGACGAACTCCGGAAACTCTCATCCCTGGTCCGTGAGGAAGTGCTCGCTCGCGAGGCAAAGCACGCATCCGAACTGAGGGTGGGGGACATAATTGAATTTGAGGATCGTACCGGCATCACCAGACGCGGCCACGTGGCCCGCATCAGCGCACGCTCGGTAACAGTGCATTGCGCCCCGCCGGAAGGACAGGCTGGAAGTGAAAATTACGGTTCAACCTGGCGTGTGAGTCCTTCCCTGTTACGGCGAATTGTTTCTCCGGAGCATTCGGCTGGCAGCGGGCAAGAGCGCTATGAGCGATAAATACTCTGGCCGCGAATGCTTTCAGAAGAGGCTGCTGTCAGCCGATCCGAACTACAATTGCAGCGGGCAGATGTACGAAGGTTGGGAGTGTTGCAACTTGAAACATCCAGGAAGACTTCCTGCATGCAGGTAACAGGATGATTTCGAGTTAAGCAGCATTGTTTGTCACGATTCATTTCAACACGATACACATTGCAGGGAAAGCTACAATCCGGTGATCGTGCCCTTTGACGCAAGCTGCATCCGTGCACCTCTGTATTCCATGAGGTAGAAGACAACTGCTGCAACTGCGGTCAGAATCGCAGCAACGTACATCACAGCGAGATAGCCGCCGGCATCACCGAAACCAAGCGACGCCACACTGGTGGCGATCGCACCGCCGGCGATGGGCCCGCCTATTCCTGACATTGCCATGAAGGATGCCAGAAGTCCAGCAGACGCCCCTCGACTTGATGAGCGCTCCACTACGTATCTCAGTCCGCCCACGTACATGAAAGACCATCCGACACCGAGCAGAAGCTGTGTGGCCGCCAGTTCGGCAAAATTTCGGGCAAGAGTGAATGAAAAGAATGTAACGGCAGAAAGGGCTAATCCTGACAGAAGCAGTGCTCGTGCAGACCTGCCGGGGGTCAGTAATCGCATAGACACTATCTGCACAACAGAGTTGAGCACATAGATGGATGCGACCAGTGCAAGCCTCAGGCTGTACGGGTAAGATGTGGGAGTCAGTGCGAGACAGAATAAGGGGAATAGAGCCCAGATTGCAGTGGCTCCGAAATGTCTCAGTGACAGTGAGAGGTAGGCGGCCCTACCGCGCGAAAACACGCCTGCCGGGAAGAATCTGACTGATCCGGCGGAATGATGAACCGGATATTTTATCTGGAGCGAGAGCACGAATGACATGAACAGCAGAAGCGAGGACATGAGGAAGACAGGAGTAAACAGACTATGTCCGATTGTTCTGCCTGCAAAGAGATATATGACTATGCCTGCGAAGCCCTGCCCTATCGCCGAACCCATCGCGGCAATGGAACTGAAGTAACCAAGGTCGCGCTTCAGGTCTATTGCATAGGCGATAAGTGAGCTGCTGGAACCTGCAGAGAGACCCAGGAAAAATCTCACAGTCAGCAGAACCAGCGGAGACGTGGCCTCAAGCTGCAGGAAAGCCATCAGCGAAGCGAACATGAGGCTGACAGCAAGGATGAGTTTTCTTCCATAGATGTCCGAGAGCCGTCCCAGTGTGTAATTGCTGACGAGCAGCGCGACGCTGTACGATGCAACGATTGCGCCAATCTCAGCGCTGTTTGCACCGGTCTCCGATGCGTAAACTGGGATGAAGAGAGTCGACGAAGTGTAAGCGATGTTCGTCAGAAGCTGCATATGGAAATCGTTGTTGCCTTTGTTCATATACCGTTTCAGCCGGTCCGCGACGGACAGAAATGAGGATTGTCAACAACCAGTATTTAAACCGCATCGTCAGTAAAACGGCTATTCGACTCTAAGCCATTTTGTCGCCATGACTGACCCCACGAAGAGCATCAGGACAGCGAAGATCGCCAGATAGCCGAGGGGCGTCCAGTCGACGGCACCTCCGAGCACAATGGATCTGCCTAGCGTTGCGGAAAAGGTCACGGGGTTGACCGAGGATATAGCCCTCATCCAGGCAGGGAAATTTGCCTGTGGAAAGAGTGCAGTGCTGGAGAACATCAGCGGCATTGTTATGAAGTTGGATATCACGCCGGGCGTCTGCCAGTCTGTGCTTGAGACTGTCATGGCCATGAACAGGGATGAGAACCCGAGGCCGAGAAAGAACAGTGCAAGAATCCAGCCTATCCAGAGTATCGGGTTCAGCGGAAAACTGACGCCGAACAGGAAGGCGGCAATGACCATCACTGGCAGCTGAACCATGCCGCGTGTCGTTGAACCCATCGATTTCGCCACGAATATTGTTGCCTTGTCCGTGGGAGTGAGCAGTATGCGCTTCATGTAGCCGAAACGCTTGTCCTGTATCGTGCTCATCGAGCCGAACATCCCTACTGTGAGCATTGAAGTTGACAGAACACCTGGCAGAAGGAACGCTATGTAGCTGGAGGTATGGAAGAAGCCTTCAAGGAATGACTTTGGCGCGGAGGCAAAACTGCTGCCGAAGAATGCCAGCCACATGAACGGCTGCACCACTGTTATCGCAATGATCCATGGATTTCTGTATGTCTTCATAATCTCCCTGGTCAGAAGGCCGGAAAACTGATTCAGCGTTGCGTTTCTCATCTTCTCGCCATCCTGAGGGTTGCGTAAAACTTCCTCATATCCATCTTGTTGTCCTCTTCGCTCAAGCGTTTCCCTGTCAGATCGATGAACACCGTTTCGAGGCTGGGCTTGTCGACGTTTATCTTCACAATACCCTCGATTTTAAGAGATGAGAGAATGCGCGGAAGGATTTTCTCAGATGCCGTCACCTTCAGACGCATGCCGTTTTCAGTCCTGCTTGCGTCAAGAACGCCTTCCATGCGTTCAAATAAGGCAACATCCGGTTCGTAGTTCAGCCCTATCTCTATAATGTCGGCATTCACCTTTGACTTGAGTTCCGACGGCGTTCCAGTGGCAACGATTTTGCCGTGATCGATGATTGCGAGATTGCTGCAGAGGGCATCAGCCTCCTCGATGTAGTGGGATGTAAGCAGTATTGTCACGCCATACTCCCTGTTTATGCCGGTGATGAGCTGCCAGAGCATCCTTCTTGTTCCCGGATCCAGGCCGATTGTCGGCTCGTCCATGAATATGACTTTGGGCTGATGCAGAAGAGCGAGCGCGATTTCAAGCTTCTTTCTCATTCCGGTGGAGTACTTGCCGACCTTGGTGTCTTTTCTGTCAAAAAGGTCGAAATACTTCAGGAGGTCATTCGCGCGTTCCTTCCATTCCTGCAGATTCTGAAGCTTTGCCTGCAGCCAGAGATTCTCCATTGCCGTCAGGTCATCGTCCAGTATTACCTCGGCGGCAACCCATCCTATGTTGGCCCGAACAAGTTTAGGTTCTTTCTTCACGTCATGGTCAGAAACATGCGCCTCCCCTGCGTCTGCAGGGATTAGCGCAGTAAGCACTTTTATTATCGTAGTCTTGCCTGCTCCGTTGGGTCCCAGAAGACCAAATATTGTTCCTTCCGGAACAATCAGATCGACGTTGTCCAGAGCCGTGAAATTTCCATATTTTTTTGTTATGCCCTTCATGACTATTGCATTTGAACTGTCGTCCACATGCACGGTTTCCGAGGATGTTCTTGCAACACTCAATGTTCATTCTCCCCTGTAAGGGATTAAGTTCTTCAGTTCGGTCGCAACCTCTTTGGTTAGCAGCTTCCGCTCCTTCACCGACAGATGACCCAGCCGTCCCTCCGTGATGAGAGTAAAGAGTTTGATATCGGTCTTCAGCCGGTGTACTATGAATTCCCTGAGTTCTGAATCATCCATGATTTCCATCCACAGCCTGCCTGCATCCTGAAATCTGCCCCGAGTCCTGGCCATCTTCCTGCGGAACGATTCGAGTTTTGCCTTACCCTGACGCGTGATGTAATAGACGCGGCGTCCCTCTTCTGTCCTGGTTTTTGCATAATTCTTCTCGACCAGATGATGCAGTGCAGGATATATCGTGCCTGGCCCGGGAGACCACGATTCTCCCGTTTTCTCCGAGATTTCTGCAGCCAGACTGTAGCCGTAAACCGGTCCCTCGAGCATCCTCCTCAGAGCAAACATTGCAATGAGACTGGTGCGAATGTTACGCGGCCTTTCAACTTCCTTCTGCATGTATCTTCATCATGGCTACCCATTATAAAGCTATATCGATATCGATGTCGATATCGATATAGTGAGACAAGGTTGTGAAACAGTGTATGGAAGCCTGTCTGCACATACAGGGCGAAGGATGCGCACACATAGACACCGTGTACGCGCCAGAGTGCCGAGTTTAGAGATGCGAAATGCCGCTCGCTGAAGAAACACTGCGCGTTGGGAGCAAAGGCGGTATGCGCCTCAGGGCGACGCCTGCGGGACCGGAGCTGACAGTCCCCGATGCGAAACGTAATACACCACGGCACTGAAGAAGATGAAAATGGGAATCAGAACAAGGTCGCTCACTGCAATAACCGACTCCGCATACCAGAATGCAGAAAAAGTCAGCAGTATCGAGGAGACCATAACTTTCATATTGGCCTGCTTCACCTTTCTTATCTGCGAATGAAGCATGAATGCGGCAACGACCACGATCAAGACACCGGCAAAGAGGCCGAGTATCGTGGACGAATAACTGTTGGGATAGAGGGCGACCAGAACAATGGCGGCTTCAAACGCTTCCACAGCACCGACGGAAAAACCAGCAACAAACAGCCCCTTCTGTTCGTCATGCTCCGCGCCTTTGCCCGGCCCGAGACCCCGGGATATTCTGACTGATCTTCGGGCGCTTTTCATCAGCCTCAAACCGAAGTACAGCAGCAAGGTTGCGGAAATGATCCTTACCAGAAGTATCGGAAGATATGCTATCAGATTGCCGACCACGGCAGTGGGTATGAAAATGACGATTACACCGAGCGCTATGGCCAGGAACGCCGTAGCATTTTTGGTATCGGCATACAAAGCAATACCAACAGCGGCGGCCTCGGCCATCTCAAGAACCGTTATGCCTGCTGCAGCAAGAAATATGCCTATCTCAATCATTGGCTGCGCCAAGACACCCGTATTACTTAAAACATCACTGGAATGGATGCAGTTCACTTTCATTACACGATAATTATTTTCATTCAGCCTACATCAGGGACAAATAGGCTCCTGAACCGAATTACCGCCATCTGGAGGCACGGTTATCACAGTCTTGATTGAGGCAGATTGACTAACTGTTCCTCTTCGTAAGCGAAAGTCTCAGTATTCCACCTTGTTCCTTTGTCTTCCTGCGGAGATCCGCGACGTTTGCCGTCCCGGTCACTTCGAGAGTTCTCTTCGCCACCAAACCTTGGTAAAGGTGGATAGGAACGGTCAGTACCAAGACCAGTACAAGGAAAATGATGAAGAGCATGAAATTGTATGAGGATATCCTATTGATGTAAGTGAAATTATTAGTCGTAAGACCGTCATTTCCCAGAAGGATAATTTCAGAAGTGATCGAAGTGGTGATCATGAAACTGGCGTATAAGCCGAGAAGTCCGATCAGCAGGTAGAATATGCCCAAAACTCGTGTGATAAGAATTGCCCTCGCATAAGCAACGAACGGATTCCCCGCGCGCTCAGCATCCATCAGTTATTCCAGTCCCCTGTATCGGTCGCATATAACAGTAGTTCTTCTTAAGAGATTCTATGAGTAAAATGTAAAGTATCGCCGCAAGGACTTGACGAAGGACTCAATCGCATTTCAGGTGAACAGCGGATGATGATTCGGAGCATGGGCACATACAACAGGATCATTGCGTCACATCCTTATCTAGGGCACAAGCGGTCTGGATGAGCACATCAGTGATTTATACACTGTGTCCAAACTCATATCAGAGCGGTGACCAACGTGCTTCCACGCAATGAAAAGACGGCACGGTGCAGAGTCAAAACAAATTGACAAACACGTAGTGATTGCACCCGCATACCAAACAGAGTGCATAGCACGGAACGGCCTGAGCAGGTTACTCATCGGCCGGAGACTTTCATCCCTGCTTCAGCCAGAAGTGTTCTAACCTGCTGCTTTTCAATCTTCGTCAGAGACTCAAGTGGTTTCTTGACCTGCCCCACATCCATGCCCGTTGCAGACATTGCCTCCTTCAAGCCGGCCGGGAAGTGCCCAATACCCACAGCCTCTATGACCGGGAGCAGTTCCTTCTGAGCCCTTCTTGCCTTATCGACCCTGCCGCTCTTGAAGAGATCAAATATGCTCGCTGCCTTTTCGGGCCAGACATTGCTCATGCTCACAACAGCTCCACTGCCGCCAAACTCCAGACAGGTTAACGCCATCGCGTCAGAGCCGGTGAACACCGCTATCCTTTTTCCGACCACCTCGATATATTTCAGCAGCTTGAAGAGGTTGTTTTCAGTGTACTTCATGCCCACGATCAGCTTGTCTTCTGCAAGTTGCCTCACTGCGTCGACACTGACAGGATTGTGTGTCCACTCGGGTATGTTGTATACAAGCAACGGCAAATCAACACTATCGTGAATCATCTTGTAGTGGTTGTAAATCCCCTCGGAACCCAGTGAGTAGTAATAAGGCGGAGTGGCGACTATGCCATTCACGCCAATGTCCAGGGCATCGGTGCCAAACTCAACGATGTTCTCCATACTCGGATCTGAGACGCCTGCGAGCACCGGAACCCTGCCGTTTGCGGCATTGACGACTTCCTGCAGCACGAGTCTTCGTTCCGCCCTGTCAAGCATCGCAAATTCGCCCGTTGTGCCCAGGGGGAAAAGACCGTCTACACCCCCGCCGATAAGATGGTTCACGAGCACTCTAATCTTCTTTTTGTCGATATTCCCCTGCCTGTCCAGCGGCGTTGGCATAGGCGACCAGATGCCTTCAATTTTTAGTTTCATACCATTTCAATAAACGTATCAATGGTAATAACATTGGCAATGCAGGACCAAGTCACCTTTTCCTCGAAACGGTGAGAGGGCCGTAGTAGGATTTCAATACCCTGGCCATTTCGAATCCCGGTGTCTTCATCGCATTCAGTGCGACTTCCTCAAACGATTCCCGCCTGTTCGACCACATGTCCACGACCTTTTTCAGCTTTGAGGAGAATTCCCTGTAATCTTTTCTGCTGATTTCCAGCCCCTCGCTGTTGTCGAACGGTTTGAGATCCCTGAAGTCCTTTCCGAAGAGCCAGCCGTTGAAACCGTCCTTTACAAACTCGACTACCGAGCCGTCACGTGAGGTTATCGGCGGCGTGCCGTTTACCATTCCCTTCATGAATGAAGTTCCTGATGACTCCCATCCGCTGAACGGTGTGAAAACCATCAGATCCGCACCCCTGACTATCTTTTTTGAGAGTTCGACATCATAAGCTGGCGTGTAAAAGACATTGTCCACTTCATTCGACAGCGCATGGAACTCCTCCATGACCTCCCTGTTCACGAGATCCTGCGGATGCGCCTTGCCTGCGAGTATGAAATTGAGTTCACTGTTCCTGTTTTCCCTGATGAACCTGAGAATGAAATCCGGCCTTTTGTACGTGACAATCCTCCTGTTCCATGCAAGCACCATACCGTCGTTCCTGATGCCGACGCGCCTGAGCAGAGCCTTTCTGCTCCTGTCCTTGAATTCCCTGAAATCACCAGCTTTGATGTTTGCGGCACCCTTCCCCTGCCATCTTGGCAGTTCGATGCCGTTCGTAACATAGCCAATTTTTCCTGCAAAATGAGGCATCACACGCTGAGTTACGCTGTGATGTTTCTTTGAAACACAGAATACCTGATCAGCCCTTGCGAGGCCGAGATCTGTGAGAAAGACTCTGTCATAAAGAAAATCATAATCATATTGTGCCCTGAAGTACCTGGACGGAAAGGAGGGATGACCCCACGGTCCCGGAGTGTGGATTATAAACCTCAGCCTGGGGCTGCCGACCTTCTTCAGATTCGGGCTGATGGAGAGGAGTGTTGTGTACGCCTCCTGCATGTCAATGCAAATCACATCCTTCTCATACCGTGCGAGGTAGTCAAGCACGCCTTCCGCGAGCAGTACATACCTGTTGAACGAAAGGTCTGTATCAGTGTGTTCGTAGAGATGCTCATTGAGCCTCCTTGCCCAGGCGGGTGACACCGTGTCGATGAAGACTGCCTTCGCACTTCCCTTTGTGAAAACTCTGTATGCGGTCACCACCTCCCTGCCGCCTATGGAGACACTGCCCCGTTTCTCTGTCAATTCATCGAGAAAGCTGTCGGGGTACGGATTGTCGACAGGCACAGCCATTCCGTCCCTGAATTCATAGCCCACATAACCGCGCCTGTAGAACAGCGTGATTACAGTATAATTAATGCCGAGCCTTGCCGCCGCGTAGAACTTGTCCCCTTCCAGAACACCGAGTCCGCCTGCAAAAGATGAACCTTCGTCGAGGGAGAGTTCGGGTGTAACGCTGACATTCATGGCTCTATATCAGAAATAACATGATATTAATCTGTCGAATTGTGTAGAATTGGCTTGAGAGCGTTCACATATTGGAAATATGATGAAGTTCTGAGGGCTGAAGTAAGTAGACCGTGAGGAACAGTGTGTGACGATTGAGTGATAACAGGGTACAGTCGTGGAAACTTTTTGCGGCAAAGTCGATCAGGGGTTTCGGCATCGGGCTGATAGTTGTCTCCTTCCCGACGTATCTCAGCTACATCGGCATAGGGTCACTGGAGATAGGTGCAATATTCAGCATTGTGATGGCAGGAACCGCATTCCTTCTCTTCTTCATATCTTACAGGATCAGACGGTTGGGAAGGAGGACATCGCTCTTCCTTTTCACCGCCATTGTATCCGTGGCAGCCGCCGGCGTCGCTTTCAGCAACACTTTCTTTGTCCTTCTTCCGTTTGCATTCTTTGCAAATTTCAGCCTCGGTGGCAGCGACACAAGCGTCTTTCTCCCGCTCGAGCAGTCCCTCCTGCCAGATTATGTGTCAGGCAGGGAAAGGAACAGGACGTTTGCCGTTTACAACACCTCCGGATATCTGGCGGTCGGTCTCGGCGTACTGTCCTCTTCAATACTGTACGGCGTCTTTGGAGGAGGGCTGCCCGGATACAGAGGCATACTGTTTGTCTACATGGCCTGCCTTATCCTGAATGCAGCAATATACGCCACAATACCGGGCATAGGAAGGAAGCAGGAAACGAGACGTCTGCTTGATTACAGGTCACTGAGTCCAAGAAGCAGGTCAATCATAAGGGAACTGGCACTCCTGTTCGCCATAGACGCTTTTGCAGGCGGACTCGTTCTGCAGAGCGTCATAGCATACTGGTTCCATCTCAGATTCAACGCATCGCTTGAAAGCCTTTCGTACGTTTTTGCAGCGGTCAATTTCATAATTGCACTTTCGCTGCTGCTGACGCCGTGGATAGCTGGCAGGATTGGCGTCGTGAGGACGATGGTCTTCACGCATCTTCCGTCAAACATACTGCTCCTGCTCATTGCATTTGCACCTACATTCACCATAGCCGTTGTGATCCTTCTGCTGAGGCAGTCGATATCACAGATGGATGTGCCGACCAGGCAGTCCTATGTGATGGCTGTGACCTCCGACAGTGAAAGGCCGCAGGCGGCGGCAATCACCGGCCTCGGCAGGAGTGTGGCTTCGGCATCGAGTCCATGGATATCGGGCGCCATGCTCCAGTTTGCCGCACTTGGACTGCCCTTCATTCTCGGCGGCGTTTTGAAATCGTTCTACGATCTTGTGCTGCTCTGGAGGTTTGACAAAATCAAACCGCCTGAAGAAATGGCCGACAGCTGAAACTGGATGTGCCATTTCATTTCCTGAGCGATAATGTGAATGCAGCAAAGAACATCACCGGCAGCGAAACTGTTACGGTAGCGCCTGTGCCTGATAGCGGGAGTGTGACCGAAGCCCTCACTTCGCTCCTTGCCTGTCCTTTCCGGGAATCAGTTCTATCCAGATCCCGTTCGGATCTTCGACGAATGCCTCGCTCCAGCCGATGTCCGCTCCAATCTCCCGCGGCCGGACAAGAAGCTTGGCTCCCTTCGACTCGAATTCCCGTGCGACACGGTCCACGTCATCACACTCGAACGCCAGGTGATCGAGCTCTTCGCCCTTCGCGTACGGAGTGCCGAATCTGCTGCCTGACTCGTACCAGTTGAGTTCCAGGAGCTGCGAAGATCCCGGACTCCGTAGAGTGACTACGCTCCCTTGCGTCGGGGGAGTGGATTGTACCGGCTCCACCATCTCCATGCCAAGTAACTCAGTGTAGAACCTAATCGACTCGTTCAGGTCGCGCACACGGATTCCAGTCTAACTCAATCGCAGCATCAAAGGGCAGAAATCTCGATCGGCCTATAGAACCGTCCTTGCGTTCCGCACTGACCGAATGGTCAGTTGGCCGATTTGCCTGATTGACCGACTCATGCCATATAGCTCTCCTGCGAAATTCCGACGATGTGGAGTAGTAAAAGCTGTTGCGAGTTGCTGCACGGTCAGTCCGAATACGATTCGCTGGACATGCGGGCCCTTCCGCAACGGATGGTGGGCGGCCACCAGCCTGAAGTCACCCAGTAGCTTGTCTGCCATTGGGCCGGGCAGTATTCTGTTGCAAAATAGTTACGGGCCCGCCGGGATTCGAACCCGGGACATCTGGCTTCCTTCCGGCGTTAAGCACCTTAGAAGGCCAGTGCTATATCCGAACTAAGCTACGGGCCCGTGGAAGCGTATATTATGCCTTATTAAAAACATGCGCGGCCCTCCTGTCAGCAGTCATGGCTTCTGGTGAGAACGATCATACTTTTCTAAATAGACAATAAAGTTATATCCGATGCAGATGAGTCGATATGCTCCTGCTCACAAATGATGATGGCGTATACAGCCCCGGCCTCAGGGCACTGTCGACTGCTCTCTCCAGGAATATGGACGTGAAAGTCGTCGCTCCAAAGGGTGCGCAGAGCAGCACAGGGATGAGCATAACGTTTCACAGGCCCTTGCGCATCAGCAGGGTCAGCATGAAAGGCTACGAAGCTACGGCCGTGGGAGGGACGCCGGCAGACTGTGTGTTTGCCTCTGTCCATAAGCTGTACAGGCGAAACAAGATTGACATGGTGGTTTCCGGGATAAACATCGGCGGCAACATCAGCATGCAGTCTTTTTTCTCGTCCGGAACAGTGTCTGCGGCAATGTCCGGCGCCATAATTGGCATCAAATCAGTTGCTTTCTCGAAGGAAATTGCCTCCGAAGACGAACCGCTCACCGAGAAGGAGTTCAGAAACGCAGCGTGGTGGGCAGCAAAGATTGTTTCTTTTCTGATGAAAAAAGGTTTTCCTGAAGACGTTGACATGCTCAACGTGAATTTTCCCGTCAACACGACGAAGAATACGCCGGTGCGCATAACCAGAATGGCCAGCGAGATGTTTGACGATTATGTGGTTGAAAGAAAGGATCCGAGAGGGAATACATATTACTGGCTGGCCGGAACGAAGAAGAGCAAATTCGAGCCCGATACGGATCTGCAGACAGTTCTCGGAGAATCGGAGATAAGCATAACTCCGGTGAGCATAAAATCCATACAGCACCACAATGCCGGGCATGTCGCTTCGTTCCTGTCTCCGATTACAGGAAAATAAGCCGCGCAGGCCACCGCAGCGGAAAAGACGTCACGCGCGGCGTGTTGAAGCTCAGAGCTCTCTGACGGCGGCCTGTTCGATCTTTTCTTTCCGCTTCTTCCTGTTCTCGACGGAGCGCATGCCGAGGGACGTTATAAAGGTGAAACCGAGTGTGGAGACAATAATTGAGACGAGCGCCAGCACGTATATAGTGCCGCCGTACTCCATCCCGGACTGGAGTATCAGCACAGAAATTGCGGCAACAGTTATGCCTTTCGGCATAGTTGCGGCAACGAGTCCCATGTCGCCGCTGGATTTTTCGACAGAGTAGCGTGTGTAAAATGCAATGGGCAAACCCACGCCGCCGCTCATAAGTCTGAAGAGCAGAAAGAGAGGAGCCATTATCAGTATCAGGACTATGACGCCTGTAATTTCGCCCGATGGAATCGGATGGATGCCCAGAGGAGGAGAGAAGAGCATTATGCCCAGTTGTATTCCTATGCTGAAATAGAACACAATCCTTATGAGAAGCTCGAATTCGTCGTGAAAAAGCATCATGCCTGTGAACGTCCGTTCTCCGGTGTCGTCCGTATCCTTGTCGACGACGGTTTTTTCGCCGCCGGGGAAGAGAAAGCCGATGAAGAAACCGAGATAAATCAGACCTATCAGCGTGAAGAGAACGTTGGTGAAACCAGCAAATGAGGTCAGATAGAGTATAGACTCGTACACGAGCATCGCGATGCCGAGCACAATACCATAGAGTATCATCCCCATGCGCAGCTGTTTCTCGCTGACATCACCCTGTTGCTTGGTCACAACAATATCGTTCATGGAGAAGAATGCGTAAGCCTTCAGTCTGCTTTTTT
Organism: Candidatus Sysuiplasma acidicola; assembly: GCA_019721035.1. Taxonomy (NCBI): domain Archaea; kingdom Methanobacteriati; phylum Thermoplasmatota; class Thermoplasmata; order Candidatus Sysuiplasmatales; family Candidatus Sysuiplasmataceae; genus Candidatus Sysuiplasma; species Candidatus Sysuiplasma acidicola. The sequence goes on along the minus strand of JAHEAA010000006.1, from coordinate 45,534 downwards.
TCCTGTCGACAATCTTGCGCCGAACTCCAAACACGATCAGTCTGGAGCCGAGGTAGACAAGGGCGGGGATGCCCACTAGAACGAACACCAGAACTGCCGAATGGTAGACGAGAACACCCGAAAGCGACTGATACGTTAAGCTGAAAAATGAGTTGAAGGTCGGCGACGGATCTTTAAGGAATATCAGATTATAGAATAGAGCCACGAACAGCAGCAGAACGACGCTGTTTACCGTCGACTCCAGCTTAAGTACGCTGGAAATCTTTTTCATATGTTCGGCGTCTTCCCCCCTGTCCTTGACTAGGTCCATGAGATGGTTGAGGTACGGCACGACGACAGCTGCCGATGTTTCTCCGAGCAGAGTGCCGAGCAGTGCGCCATAAGCCCAGGGCCAGTGGAGGAGCGGTTCGCACGCAAAGCCCATGATGATTGCAGGAGGCACAATGTCCATGACTGCCATCATGATGCCTGCCAGTGCCACTCTGAGCCCCGAACCGCGGAGCGATTTTGCGTCGGCACCGAGCTTAAGGCCCATGCCGGCATATATCAGCACAAGGACCAGATTTGTAACGACAGGTATGGAGAAATCCGTCAGGAAGGAAATGAATGAGGCGGGCAGATGTATGATGTGATGATAAATGAGAAACGCGAAGGCGAGTCCGATCATTATCAGAGTAATGACCTGAAAAGCAACGCCCGAATTGAATTCATATATCGCGAAGGCGAGGATCGAACCGATGAGTATGAGGTATGTGGAAAAGAGCAAAACCAGATTCGGCGACGGGTATACTGGAGTCATCGGCCTCTTACCGTGCGTTAGGCACAATCATAGTAATTAAATCTTATTCAATCGGCGACGGAGCAGCCGGAAGGGCACAAAAGAGTCCATTTCGCAGCACTTCGGTGCATTTACGCAGCGACCATTGCCATCTTTCAGCACCTATAAATGTCTTTAAAGCAGGATCCGCTTACATCTCAAAGATGAAGGCATGCGTGATAGGGGCTGACGGTTCGCTGGAAATTTCTGAACAGCCGAAACCGGAGATAACGCGCGGAGAACTGCTCGTGAAAATGAGGGCGTGCGGCATATGCGGCACCGATGTTGAAAAGCTTCACGGCAATTACCCGTCCAAAATACTCGGACACGAAGCTGTTGGCGAGATTGTGTCCGTGGATGACGGCGTACGCGATTTCGAGCCCGGAGACAGGGTTTTTCCACACCACCATGTACCCTGCTATGACTGCCATTTCTGCCGGAACGGAAGCGAAACCATGTGTCCCCACTTCTCCCGTTCGAATATACACCCGGGCGGTCTTGCCGAATATTTCACCGTTCCCGAATGGAATGTGAGCAGGGGAGCTGTCTTCAAACTGCCGGAGAGGATGTCATTCAGAGCGGGCGCACTCATTGAACCGCTCGCATGTGTGTTGAGAGGCCTGGGAAAGGCTACTCTCGGCACTGACAGCCATGTCGCCGTGATAGGCGTTGGCCCCGTTGGAATGCTCCATGTGGCAGCGCTGAAGATACTCGGCGCGAAGCATATTGCTGCCGTCGATCTGTCCGGAGAAAGGAGGGAGTTTGCACGTAAACTGGGAGCAGATGAGACTTTCAGTCCCCAGGAAGCCGTAGGAGGGATCGTCGAAAGCAGCGGAGGGATCGGTTCCGATCTGACCATTGTGGCGGCAGGCAGCCCCCCGGCCATCGGCACGGGCATCGAAACACTGAGAAAGGGAGGAAAACTGATCCAGTTTGGGCTGCCGAAGCCGGGCATGCGGCTGGAGAGCGATTTCTCAGCCATTTTCAGAAAGGAGATTTCGATTATTACGACATATTCGGGAATCGAGCGGGATGTTGCCGACGCCATCAGCATGATTGCACTGCATGCAGAGAAGTTTGAAAGCATGATATCGCACTCATTCAGGCTCGACGAGGCAGGCGAGGCGTTCAAACTCGCCGAAGATATCAATGCGGCAAGGAAGATAATAGTGGAATCCGGGTGATGAGTAATGGATAACAATCTGGGGAGAGAGAAGGATGTCAGGGGTCCTCAGACACGAGGATGGAAAGGACGTAGTATTCGGCAGGAACGTATGGCAATACAGGGAGCCGGCGAAGATGGTGATGGCTTACAACGAAATAGTGCACGGAAGCGGGAAAGCACGCGAGGCGATGAAGAAACTCAAATGATGCGTAGCGTCAGTCGTTCAGCCTGAAATACAGTCGTCTGTTTGATTTGCCCTTGTTTTCGAATTTGACAGGTACTATGCCGCGGACTTCGCCGAGCGTTCCCACGTGAACGCCGCCGTCGGCCTGAGTGTCCAGACCTTTTATCTCAACGATACGGAAAGTGCTGACATCAGGTGGGGAGGCACCGGCAAGCTTTACAACAGCGGGAATCTTCAGCGCCTCCTCCTTCGGAAGGAAATATGTGCTCACCCCGGGGTTCCTTGAAATCTCTCTGTTAACCTCGTCAACGTAGGAGGTCATTACATCCCTGTCCAATTCGCCTATGCTGAAGTCTATGCGAGATTCATCGGGTTCGATTTTGTTTCCCGTTATCAGAGCGCCGGCCTCCCTGTTGAAAACTGCGCTCAGCGCATGGGCTGCGGTGTGCATTCTCATTATTCTGTAACGCCTGTCCCAGTCCAGCGTTCCGTGTACAGCTGTGCCGGCAGTTAACTGAGCCGGACCGTCGAGAACATGCACAATCGAGTCTCCGTCCTTGACGGTATCCACGACGCGTGCTCCGTTTAGCGTTCCTGTGTCGCCTGGAAGGCCGCCGCCCCTCGGATTGAAGGCGGTCGCGTCCAGCGAAACCCTGTTCTCTGATACGTCCTGCACGACGGCATCAAACTCGCGAACGTAGGCATCTTCCCAGAAAATCTTTCTGACCATCGCAAACACCAACTACTTGCCAGTCCAGCACGCATTCTTCGATTTATCGTACCAGGCGTTGACGTATTCGCCTGTCGTCAGTCTGTTGCACACGAAATGCTTGTCGCAGAAATCGCAGAGCTCTTCGTTGCCGATGACCCAGCCTGTGCCCGGATCCATATCCGTTTTGAGTTCCGTCATCTCTTCTGAGATTCCCATCGTCAGCGTATCGAATTCGCTCGCTGTGCACTGATTGCATCCGGAACTGCAGGGGTATGGCTCAACGGTGTAAAATGGACCGTTCACACCATCTGCCGTGTCGTGGTAATCGCAGAAAACCGAACATGAGGCTTCTGACGAGAGTGTCACAGTAACGCCCGGTGGAAGGAAAATGTTGTAAGCACCTTTCGCGCCTACGTCCGTTACCGTTCCTGAATTTATCCATGAAACGAGTTGCTTGGAAAGTTCTGCATTTGAAATTACTGAACCGGGGTCTGTCGGTATGACCGTGCTGTTTAGCAGTTTGCCCATACCTACGTTGTATTGCCTCAGGCCGCCTGAATAACTTTGGTTTGTCTCGATGTTGGACACAGCCCTGTCCACCCTGGTCATCCACGCTTTTGCCGCCGGTGTCCCGTAAAATACACCCCAGTAGACGTTTACCCAGGAGTAGCCGTTGCCCCATAAAGGCCCGCCGTTGTATGCCAGATTCGGCGACGCGGGTTGCGTCACTACTCTGTGGCCGCAAGGCTGCGCGTAATGTCTTATGTCTGAAGGGTTGCTGCCGAGATCTATTCGCTGGTCGATAAGAGGGATGGTGAAGTGAGATTCATTTCCGCGCACACCAGCGTGCACGAAATACTGTACCATCGAGCCGCACACAGGGCACGAGGAAATCGCATTGCACGACGGACAGCGATTCATAAGTCATGTTATTCCGTGGCATTATTTTAATCTTGACGATTCTGTCCCGGACACAGTAACTATATCGCAAGTCATAGACTGCGGCATTCTTCTGGATCGGCCCGTTTTTGATACGAAGCACCCGACGACTGATCGGAGCACTGCAGAAGAGCCATACGTAAACCTGAGTTGAGTACTGCCCTGTTCCAAATGCACGATGCCCATGAAAGCGCCGCACTGCAGCTCTTGAAATCACCTCGTTGGCGAAAAACTAAGAAGCGCTTGGTGTGTCCACACTGATATTATGATCTGCATGAGCAGGTGATACAAGAAGGTTTAAATCGGCAGTGACATTCGCATTTCCTCACCAACTGCTCCCGTAGTGTAGTGGCCAATCATCCAAGCCTCTCGAGTTTGGGACTCGGGTTCAAATCCCGACGGGAGCATACCCATATAGGTTGTGGTTTAAATATTATCTTGATTTGTCGACAACAAACAATCACATATTAACGCTGTAATTTGCAAAGGGATGATGCCAATGGATTTCAATTCATGCATCCGGGAAGGGTGCGATGGAGCAAGACGGTATCTCAGAGCGCGCTTGCATCACAAGACAGGGAAGAAAAGATGAGGGGAAAACTTTGAATCAACTTCCGCCTTTCTTTGTTCACATGAGCAGGAATGCGCTGAAGAGAAGGTACAGGGCTGAAGCGATACCATCTTTTGTTGCTGCAGGATTGCTCGTTATCATCGGTATATGTGTCATGGGTTTCTTACATCTCCAAGTTTGAAATTCTGGAACTTTCAAGATTGATACTACACCAAGCCGAATTTATTTGGAGCAGTTGGATTCAGCATCATGGCAGAAAACAAGGAAGGCAAAGATAGTAAGAGTGTTAGCAAGAGCACGAGCAGGAGTCCGAATGATCAGAGGTCAGACGCGTTTAATCCGACAAGTTCTGAAAACAAGGCCGCAATGGATAACAGGTCAAATCAGATGAATCCGAACAATCCCGCACATCATCATTCAAAGGGAAAGGGCAAGTAGCCCCAGTGGTTTTCTGGCAAGATTGCGGGTTAATCTTTCAGACACAATAACAACCTTTTAATTCCATATTACAAATGGCCACATTCATGCAAAAAGTTGTTTTTTTCCCGCACTCAGACGAAGAGTTCAAGGACGAGTACTATCTCCGTGACTGGCTTCACAATGAACTGAGAATTTATAGAAAAGGGTATTATCACCTGAGAAAGGGAACCGGTCTTGGTGCACTCGATAAAGGTTCCATCGTTTTTTTCCACAAAAATAAATGGATTGTAGGTTGCGCAGTTGTTGAAGAAGATAAACGAGATACTACGCCTGCGGAGAAAGAAAGATACAGACACGCGGATGAGAATGGGATTGTTGAGTATGAGTTCGTTGTTAAGTTCAATCCGTCATCCATCTGGGTCTGGACAGACGATGAGTTTGTAAGCACTGATGCAGCTGGGGAGATTATAGGGAAGGAAATCCAACAGTACTTTCCAGCAGTGACTGATTTGCCTTTCTTACTAAAGATATACGAGAAAGCAATGTCGCATTCTCTGCCGTAGGTATAGGCAAGTTGAAGGTTCCTATTAGAGTTAATCTTTTGTGCAGAGAGCACTCATGCTGAAGGAGTATGACAAGCTCCCGCCGCACATAACGAGGGAGCAGTATCTCAGGCTTCTGGATGCAGTCGCCAGGAAATACTCATCGGCGGGGCAGTGGGCGAAGAAAGAGCGCTATTTAAGAGACAGGGATAAGTTGCTCCTCAGCCTGATGTGGGAGACGGGAGGCAGGATAGGTGACATCCTTAACATCGTGCCTGAGAATTTTGACTTCGATAGGAAGGTTCTCAATCTCAGCGTGAAGAAGCGAAAGAACGTGAACACCATACCGCTCGACGATAGTCTCCTGCTCGAGATCAGCAACTATCTCAGGAATTACGCTGTCGGGGGTAAACTTTGTGACTTTTCCAAGGTGCAGGCGTGGAAAATTGTGAGAACGTACGGGAAGGAAACCGGAATCGATGTGCATCCGCACATGTTCCGGCACGGGCTGGCCATACACCTGCTGAAAAACAATGTACCCATCCCGATAATATCGGCGAGGCTGGGACACTCGAACGTTCTGACGACCATGCGTTACTACCTGGTGATCACGCCGGAGGTCCAGAGGCAATTAGTAGCAGGCAGGATATAGTGCAAAAGTAGGGAAAAGAGATAGTGAGCAGAAGGATGGATTTGAACACAGCTTCGTTTTTGCAACCCAGACGACTCCTCACTTCATTTGACGAAGAAAGTTGTAACTGGGGTGTATTCAAATATGAAGTTATTGATATGCTGCAAAGGAGGGAAGGATGGCAAGCGAGATTGATTTGAATGACAGGCAGAAGATTCTCTTGCTTTCTATCGATGCCATGCGCAGGAATGGACTGCCCATGGATCCGATGTCTGTTCAGAAAATGGTTTTCCTCGTAACAAAGCTGATGCCGGAGAGGCTCAAAGACTATGATAATGACTATCTTCCTTACGACTTTGGACCGTACTCAGAGCTGGTTGAAACCGATGTTGCTCGGATGCAGGACCTCGGATTGTTGAACGGTGACCTTCAAGTTGATTCAACTTTCAATGAAATGAAGCACGAAATAAGTCGCAAAGATATAGAGTTAGACGAAATTGCCAGCCTCGTTTCATCGTTTAAGGATTTTGACCGTGATGATCTCGTGTATGTAGTTTATAAACTGTATCCTGATTATACTGTGGGTTCGAAAATAAAGTCATACGTACGGTCTAAAAAGCTCGAGTCTATGTCATTCGACGCCGAGGGATTAAGAAAGGAGAAGAAATTGGAGATAGTGACAGACAAAGGTCGAAAGGTCAAAGTTGAGCTGGTGGATGGTAGGATAATCCTGAGCGAGGTTGGGCGCTGAGTGCGGGCAGGCGGTATGAACGAGTAATTCGGCAGTTGAGGTCAATATCGACCTGGGCAACATAGGTGAACTCCAGAAATGCAGGCCAAAAAGGAAAATGCTCTCCATTAAACCTGTGTTCTACCATTACGACGGCAAAGATATTCATGTTGTGAGGGCCGCAGAGAGGGAGGAATGATTAATTTGCGATATCAGGAGGAAAGTTAAAGTGGCAAAGGTGGACGTAGGACTTGTAGAGGAGTACCGTGAAGATGGACTACATTTGAGAAAGACTGAGCTAAGACTCAAATCAGGTAGTCATTTCGAGGTCCATCCTGCAGTGAACCCTTCTAAGGTGAAGCGGAGGACCTTGGATTTGCTGGGAAATGAAGCCATATTTGAAAACTCAGTGAATATCACGCTGGACAAGTTGAGAAAAATCGACAATGACGCCGACGCCCAGAGGGAATTCATTAAGAGGGAACTTCGGATTGGGCGATATGATAATTTTTCGTTGAACATAATCAACCTCTTGGTTAAAACAACAGACAAAATTGAAAATCAGGATATTGAATACCTGCGAGCGCTAATTGACTTATATTCTCTCTATACCATACCTGTTCCTCCTGTAGTATACTATTATGAAACTAAGACTTTTACTAGAATTGTCGGGGCAACAAGCCGGCAACTGACAAGAGTATACAAGACGACCCCTCTGCCTTTTGGCGACTATCTTAATTTCATGAAAAGGTTCTTGAAGAGCACTACCTCTTCAAACATCGGAAATGTCTTAGCTATGACAGTTCCGTGTAACCTTCCTCATGCCAAGGTATCAGAGTTCGCATCTGTTTACAAGGATTTCAACACACCTATTGTGATATCTGATGGCCACGGACAGGAGCAGCTTACCGTGTTACCTCAGATCAATAGTTTGCTATATTCTAAGGATATTTCAAGCGTCACGCAACGACAAGGCGAAGCGTTTATCCTTTATGGGTACGATTCTGCGAAATCCAAGATGAACAGGAGCGCCGGCGAGATAGCCACTGCGAAGAATGTACTGCAGCACTTCTACAGGTTCAGTTCCTTCGGGCCCAGATACACATTCCCGAAGATGAGAATAAACAACAAGCCAGGGGCGCCAAATCCTCAGCCGCGGATATATTACAGAGAAGAACTCGGCTACGCCAAGAGGAACTACAAAGACGCTCTTGCGAGAATTCAGAACTGGATAAGCGAGAATTCATTCTCAGCCGATGCTGCGACCTCTACTTATTCCAACTACGTCAAGGACTATGAAGCAGTGAAATTGACAGAGACTTCTCGGGAGATTTACTCTCACGTGGAGAAAAAGGAACTGGAGAAGATTATTCAAAGAGGAACGCTAAAAGACGAAATAAGTTCAGTGAAGAATGCACTGAGAAATCCACCCGATTAGACATGGGAACGAAAGGCCACGGCGTCCATCCACAGGGTCTGATTGGATTGGTCGCAAAAACACCGATAGCCAGAACCTCGGGGCATGCAGGAGCGAATGCTTTAATGCCCGGATGTGAAGGATGCGATTCACGTATGGTTGCCACATTCCTATCACGATAAGATTTGTTTGTTGACAAAATTTCTTCATGTGTTTCAAAGTCAATGGAGTTTAAGAGGCTTTTCTGAGCAGAATCGATGAAAACCATGGCTTTCACACACCATGCAAAGTACATAATCTCCATCAATATTTCTTATCAATAACGGTCGAATGCTGGCGCCATCTCCAGATGGACATAACGTTGTTAATGAATATAGGATAGACAGAACCTTTTTTGAATGGAAAGCCAAGTAGAGCAGTGGATCAATCTGGAGCTTTAGTGGGCGCAGTTCCCGCATTGCTACCTTGTTGATTTTCCGCTCAGCATCTACCAGAATTTCGATCAAATCTTTCCGCCCAGCCTCTGATAACAGACGCCTCACATCATATTGGTGATTTTTCGCCCGAGCTTGCATCGAAGGAGTATTGCAGAGTGCATAATCAATCTTTACAGAACCCTCCAGACCGGGTGTGCCCACAAAATATGAAATTGAGGAGATGCCATACCTTTTGTTTGCAACGACAACAGGATGGCGCATCTCCGCGGGATAATATGCATATCCGTTGTTTATCTGACTTTTGATGCCCGTACCGTTGTCGGCGGGATGGGATGTGAACGACAAGGCGAAGCAGGAACTGGAAAGTGTACAATGAGTGCCGGAAGCATGAAAAAGAAGAGGTCATAACAACTGTTGGTGCCGAGGTGAGAAGCAGGAGGGCGCCTTACAGGGTGAGGAGTGGCGGCAGGGGAAGGCCGCCGGCGCCACCGTCTGATATTGTGATGTTCCTCGTGCTGAAGACACTGTTCTGCGACTCATACAGAGGCACATATTCGCTGCTGGCTGCTGACAGCACCGTTGTCATGCTCGCCGGCATGACGACTGTGCCGCACTACAATACGGCACAGAAGTACTGCTCGAGAATATCGGAGAACTTTCTGCAGTCACTGCTGCACTCCATAACAGTTGTGCTCAGAAAGTGCCGCAGGCTGAATATTGCCGGTGACGGCACCGGCTTCGGCACAAAGCGCTACCTGTGCTGGTTCGTGTCCAGGAAGGCAGGTAAGAAGAGGAAGAGGCAGTTCGTCAAGCTCCATCTTTGCATATCCATATGGCCTGCCATCGTGTTGTCTGCGAGTGTGACAAAAGGCACGGTGGCAGACATAAAGATGCTCGACACACTCCTCGACGTCGTCGACGATGCAATCGTCATCGGCGATGTCTGTCTGGATCCAGGCTATCTCTCCAGATATGCCGTGCAGAGCATATCCGACCATGGCGGACTGCCTGTCATCAAGCTGAAGTGCAACACGACGGCGAGGGCTGCTGCAGTGCCTGAATGGCACCGGATGGTCAGGACAGCACTTGACCATCCCGGTCCATACAAGCGGAAGTACAGCAAGCGTTCTGTCATAGAGGGCATAATTGCAGCAATCAAGATGCGTTTCGGAGAGATGATATATTCAAGGAAGACGAGGAATCAGCGTGTTGAGCTCATGCTCAGGCTGATCGTGTGGGACGCGATGGCAGTGATGAGAATACAATAATTTATGGGCACACCCCTCCAGACCACAAAATCTAGATACTAGAAATCAATTCAGTATCATGCAAAGCAGCGTTGATTATGAACTCACATCTCAGAGCAAGGTGGAGTTTCAAAATGAAAAACAATTGATTATTCCCACCAGCCACAAACTCATCGTGGGTGATGCGAGAAGAGTGAGTATGGAATCCATTGGGAATGTACATCTTGTTGTTACATCTCCTCCTTATTGGACCATTAGGGACTACGGGATTCCAGGCCAGATTGGTTTCAATCAAGACTTGGCGGAATACATCGATTCACTCCTGTCGGTGTGGAGAAAATGTTACGATGCATTGTGCCCAGGGTGCAGAATGATAATAGACATCGGCGACCAGTATTTGCGCGCTACTAAGCACAAGGCCTATCAGATCATACCCCTGCATTCATATGTCATTAACAGCATTATGAATGACAAACGTATGCGCATGGACTTCCTCGGCACCATTATCTGGCGGAAGATATCTACAACAAAGACTTCTGGAGGCGCCAACGTAATGGGCAGTTATCCATATCCCCGGAATGTATATCCCTGCTTCGAGAATGAGTTCATTGCGATTTTCAGAAAGGAAGGAACACCACCAAGGCCGGAAAGACCATTCAGAGATGCTAGCAAATTGAGTCTTGCTGAATGGAGGGAATTCACTCAAGGCGTTTGGACTTTCCCCGGGACCAAGGCCGGCGAAAATCCAAGTGCTTTCCCTGAGACACTGCCAAACCGCCTAATCAGAATGTTTAGCTTTCCAGGAGAAACAGTGTTGGATCCTTTCGTCGGGAGCGGAACAACAATGCGCGCGGCCGCATCCTTAGGTAGGAATTCCATTGGAATCGAACTCGGGTTTGCCACCAGATCTGGAAAGCCTTTCGAAAAGGTCATTGAAGAGAACGTATTGACCGCTGAACTGGAGACCTATTCGGGACAGCCAAGAATCTCAGTTCTCCGTGTTTAAGTGGTTTCGTTCTGTTTATGAAGACGCGCCTCTCTGTCGAATGTTTGCAGTAGATTTGAAATCGTTCGGTCTTCCTCAAACACTTCGAACGAAGATGGCGGTGATGAGCAAATTACACTATTCGTTTTCCTCGTCTTCTTCATCAAAGTATTCGGAGTCTTCGAAGCGAGAGTCTTCCAGACTCTCAGGATGGTTTAGCAGAAACACACTGTTTATGAGAACTTTCCGATTCTCTATCCCTATTTTCCTCCTGTCCAACTGTTTGTTGTTTTCTTTAAGTTGGTCTGCATCACGGATAACATAATAACCGTGGGAGGACGCCGCTAATGGCAATTTTTTCTTCCGAATTACATCCGTTATCAAGCCACGGGTGTTTGGTCTGCCATCAGCATCATCGAGTCCAAGCATGCGTTGCAATTCTCTCGCTTTCTTTGGGGTTTCTTTGGTGGTGTCTTTCAAAATTTGATAAGCCTTGTCTATCAAATCGTCATCATACTGTGGCTTCCTTGGCATTGTTATCTTGTGACCCTATTTGCTGTGCGGATAAAAAGATATTTCCGCGGACCAAATTGGTTCAAAGGTGCCTTTACTTGCTTAGCGATACTGAAAATCTCTGCAAAGACAGGTCATTCAAGCATGCTGACGACAATGGGCTATTACCTTGTCAACGCCCATGAAATTCAAATGCGGTTAGTGCAGAAAGTGAGTTTCTGAATCTTTGTGACAAATGAATATATATCGTACGCTTCTTTTTATAGCTCCTTAACAAAATTGTATGGAAAAACGTTAAGCATCCACGTGTTGTTTTAGACTATCTATCAAGATATTCGCTTGACATCAATCCGCAGGATCAGAGGTGGAATTACGAGAGGGCAAAACTGCTCAATAGCCATTACTTCGATTCTAACAGAAAACTCGATGAAGCAGTCAGGCGATTCATCAAGAACATTCCACTGGAAAATTTGAAAAGTGTCTGCAATACATCGGCGATAGAGCATTTGCTCAAATAGCCGCATTACCGCTGAGGGATGCTACAATTACAAAATTATCCAACATTCTATGACACTGTGCATTTGATCCAAAGTTCAAAATCCTGCGAAATCTTAGTCCGATGTCTTGTTAGCTCGTCTCCAGTAACCATACAGCTTTACTGTTTCTTCCGGAGAGGCGAATTTAACTTTTTTTGTTCTCATCCTCCGGGAAGTAGACCCAGACAATTCAAAAACAGGTTTTCCGTTTGCTATTGCATAATTGATCTCTTTTCCGACACCAGCGGTTATCACTCCAAGAAGGCGGCAGAAGACTAATTTATCACACTTATCAATCATGTTGTAAAAAAATTCCATGCGATCCTGCCGATCATCCTCACACAGCCATTCGCTGTATTTACGACGATAGCTTGCAGGGTTCACAATAACAGCGGATGGGAAGATTTTTCTGATGGATTTTTTCTGAGTCTTCTCTTCATCGCTTCCATATATACACACAGCATGTGCGTAGTAAATCTTCCTACCCTCCCCGGAGTCGCCACCCACTACTCTCTTCAATTTACCCTCCCATGGATTGCTTCGTCCTCATCTTCTTCGCTACTGGCACGCCACATACAAGAGTGGGAAAATGCACATGCACTACATTTCGTCGCTGTCGGTACCGTTGTTGTTTCTAGAGGAACTTTGGTTACTCCTGACAGCCCCATCTTGTACAGATTGTTATGGTAATACATGCCCATTCTGACCAGCTTCAGCATGTTTTCAGTGAAAGGGAATGGTCCAATGCCCTTTCCTACTCTTGGATTGCGAATCTGCCACTGAATATCTTGGGCTCTGAAATTGTGATTAGTGGCTAAATATAGACCTGACGGAGTTGCCAGGCAATAGGCCCACATCTGCAAATAATGATCGGGCATTCCAACAAAATTCCCTGTCTTCAACTCGGTTATGCGTAGATCGCCAGAAATCCTTGATGCGCTGTCAACCTTCGCATGGTAAACCACATCTCCTTCTAGGAATGTTGTAGGAAATTCGGGAATATCGAATATGTCTACCTTAGGATTCTTCAATTGAGCTGCTGTTGCCTGCGGACGTTTTGTCGACTCTTGAAGTATTTCCATCTCCCTAACTGAATGCATGTGGGTACCAGTCGCAACTAGTTTTGCGATTCTAGGCGGCCTAATCTGCGGTGTGCGGCGACCATAGTGCCAAGACTTGTAAGCACAGTATCCTATACCAGAAAAATCTGACACACGGGTATGATGCACATTACTGATGCCGCTCTTCGACATTGCCTCTTCAGCAGCAGGATAAAGGGACAATATACGTTTGAACGACACACGGTTTGAGGAGTCATTTTCTGGTTCATATGACCTGAGCATGTCCAGGTATGAACTCATCTCTCCTGTGGACTCCTTCATCCGCGTAGGCATAGGACAAGATATTCCGCATTTTCGATATTTACGCCTTTCGGAGGGGATGCCGACAGCCGCACAATGTAATGAGCGTACTTCTTGCCACATATGTATATCCCAATGCGTGACGAGGCTAACCGAAAGTTTCAAAACGTGCAAGCAATCTACAGTAGTATCTATAGGTCTGTACATTTCTAGTAAGTTTGATATCTTTTGGAAATGTTGCAGGGCCATGCGTCAACCTAAACCCGATTATATGGAATATCCTGAGCTTATTATGGAAATTGGGAATGGAGCCATAAAAATACCTGATTTTCAAAGACGAGTTGTCTGGGATATTGGGCAAACGCTCTACTTACTGGATAGCATTAGTAAAGGGTTCCCCATCGGAAGTTTCATATTTTGGCAAACCCAAGAAAGAATGAAGGCGCACAGAAATATCGGCGATCTTGCTCTGAAAGAGTCGCCTGACAACCAGTTGATCAATTACATTCTAGACGGTCAGCAGAGACTCACTTCTTTGTACGCTTGTATCAAAGGTGCAGTTATAAACACAAAGAAATACCAGGTGTTTTGCGATTTAGATGCTTCTGGAGAAGATGAGACATTCAAGCTAGAGAGCTCTGACCCCACAAGATTCGTAGACATTGGCGACCTCCTAGGAGATGAACCACAAAAAGTGTCCAAGAGTCTGAGCGACGAACGACAGAAACGCTTCGACAAGTTACGTGAGACCTTCAGGCTCTACAAATTTCCTGTCATAAGGATTGAGGACCAGCCACTAGATGTGGTTTGCGAGATGTTTACCAGAATAAACAACACGGGGACCGAACTCGACTTGTTTGACCTCATGGTTGCCAAGACTTGGATGGATAATTTCAATCTTCGCGACAAGTACAACGAATTGTCTTCAAATCTTAGAAAAGCGCAATACGATGAATTGGCTGCGTCTGTGGTTCTGCAAATTGCTGGTGCCATTGTCAAAGGCGGGTGCACGCGCAAACATATCCTTTCAATCACCAGAGACGATGTCACTGAATATTGGGTAGAAATCGTTAACGCAACGAATCTTGCTGTAGATTTTCTGAGAGATCATCTGGGGATCCCTTCAACAAGGCTACTTCCTTATCAGTCCTGTGTGGTCCCGATCGCGTACTTCTTCTATCGCAATGAATTCAAGCAGCCCAAGTCGTCTCAAGCTCGCATATTGAATCGGTATTTTTGGCGTTCTGCCGCCATTGAAAGATATTCCTCAGGAACGGAAAGCAAACTTGGACAGGATATCAGGGATATTGATAAACTGGTTAAAGATGAAAAAGACTTGGAATCGTTGTTTTCATGGCCAGAAGGATGGGTGAGTTTTACAAGCGACAAAATCATCAGGACGGAACTATCCTTGAGCAACGCTTTCTGCAAAATGATCCTCGCTTTTCTTGCCTCAAGTCACCCTTTGAGTTTTGAAAACAACACCCCCGTTCGTGTTGACAGTTCCAATCTCGCAAGAAGCAACAGCAGACACTATCATCATTTCTTCCCAAAGGCATACCTTAAGAAGAAAGGCGTTTCTGAGGATCATGCTAACAGTGTTGCTAACATATGTCTGGTACCAGCCGCTTCGAATTTGCATTATCAGGACAACAGCCCGAAAGATTATTTGAAGCCGATTCTTGAGGAAAACCCAAATCTTGGTGGCGCACTCAAGAGTCACTTCATAGAGCTTGAGCCCAAATTCGGTATTGAAACTGATGATTATGATATGTTTCTACAGGAACGGGCAGACTCAATAATTCTTGGATTAGCTGGACTGATTTATACCAATGAAGAGTTTGATACCGCTTTTGCTGACTATAATGGAATTGAAGATGATAACTGACGTGCCTCATACAAATTATGTGGACTGAGATTCCATCAGAAGCTCATCCTCCTGCAAGGGGACAATTAAGCTCGGTAAAAGTGCCAGACTCGATTCCAATCTGAATATAGATGCGATTCAATACGTTAATGTTCTTTCGGTTAGCCAACGTGTAGAGTAGAGAAGAGGACCAGTTGCTTTCGACAAAACTAAATTGACACGGTGATATTTGCAACCGTACTTCAATGAGGTTTTACATTCGAACCCTCACATGGTAGGCGGGGTTTGGGTGCAACTCAAGGACCTTTGGGTCAGAGCGCGTCCTGAGAGCGTACAGTCAGGAAGTATCATCTACATCCCCATCCTCAAAGGGGTACGCATCCAGCGTTGTTGCCCCTGGACAGTACTCCCTATACAACATGAACAGAAACCGTAGCCTACTCAAATCAGTCCTGAAGGGTTTCTGGCGGTAGCATCTGTCTACCATTTTGTCTAACTTCTCATGCGCTTTTACCAGTTCAGGAGGAGTCACCAAAGGGTCGTAAAGGGTTGCCAATGAAACACCCGTAAACTTCGCCCTAGCCTCTAGTATGCCCTTGGCTAGTTTCTCCACTTCCGCAATCTGAGTCGGGGCGGGGGACTTTGGCCACGGAAAATTGTTATAGACCACCTTATTCGAGTATCTGATTCGTTCGGTCAACCTACCTGCGACCTGATGCACCCAAGCCATGTGCATTGCGGACATCAACACACCGAAGTGGTACAGGCTTCCTCCTGGAATCACAAGGCACGAATCGCTCGCGATGTTGGAACTTTCGAAGAATGCCAACGGGATGTAGCGGCGCGTTTCCGAGGAGTGTCTGGGAATAAGTATGTAGTCCTCAAAGGGCTGACGAATCTCCCCAAAGAGATAAGGAGTCGCTGCAAGACGCCGAGTGCTTGCGCGTTTGCTCTGCAACCGATACTTCCTGACTTCTTCGATACGCTCCATAACACCCTTGCGGTCTCTTAACTCCTGCGGCGGAATCCCTTGGAGCCAGAGACACCAACGATTCTCCATGTGGAGAAACTCCTTTGCGCTAATGAGTGGGCGCAAGAATCGCTCTGACAATGGGTCTGCTGCAATGAAGCTTTGCTTCTCTGCCTCAGTGAAAATAAAGTGGCCTCCATCGTTAGGCATACTGCCAAAGTGAATCTCTGGCACTGAACAGATTGGCCGTTTTCGGCTCGGCAGGAGGAAAGATGGCTGGTCTACGAGATAGGGGTTGATATTGCGAACGATGGCTTCAACAGGCTGACCATTAGGATCTGAGTAGTCGAACAATCGTTTTCTAGGCTGGTCAAAGGATGCAAAACCAATAATGATGACAGTTACGGCTGCCTTGCCCTTCGCCTCGCTGGTCCATGTGAAAGGACGGTGGGCGAAGTGAATTATGGCTCCTTGACGGAGAAGGAACGCCCAGAGCAACCCAACTTGTTCTCCATGCATGATGGCCTGAGTCGATACAAAGGCCACATGCGCAGATGTACCCTTGATGTATTCGAGCGCCTTTACATACCAGCATGCTACGTAATCGAGGTTTCCGTAGTTCTCCACCTTGCCTTTCATCACGATGCCCATATCCTCGGTTTGTTCTGCATTTCGTCGTTTCTTCCCGGCGTATGGTGGGTTTCCGAGGACGTAGCTGACTTGGTCCCGTGGTAGAATCAGCTTCCAGTTTTGGCGTAGGGCATTCAGATTCTTGATAGTCGGAGATTTCTTTAACGGAAGTCGAACAAAGTAGTCCCCAAGCTTCTCAGAAAGCTTCACATTCATCTGGTGGTCAACCAGCCAGAGAGCGACTTCTGCAATCCGAGCTGGAAACTCCTCGATTTCAATTCCATAGAAAGCATCGACATCTATCTCGTTGCCCATCTCCACGTCCAACACTCTCTGATGTGCCTTCTGACCGGGCTTCTCAGAGAGTTCCCTGAGTCGAACCCTGATTTCTAACTCGACCTGACGAAGCTCACGGTATGTGATGGCCAAGAAGTTGCCGCATCCGCATGCAGGGTCAAGAAATCTCATCTGGGAGATTCTGTCGAGGATGTCTCTGAGCTTCCTTTCATTGGACCAGTAGCGTTCCATCTCGGCTCTGAGAGAATCCAAGAATAGTGGATGAATCACCTTGAGAATGTTCCTCTCCGCGGTGTAGTGGCCGCCAAGGTCTCTTCTCTTCTCTGGATCCATTACAGACTGAAACAACGAGCCGAATATTGCTGGTGAGACTTCACTCCAGTTGAAGTGGATGCACTCGAGTAGTAGTGCCCTCATTGACACATTGAATGAAGGAAACGGTAGTTGCTCCTCGAAGAGCTTGCCGTTGACATACGGGAATCTTGCCAACTCTGCGTCCAAGGTATTTTGTCGACTCCCTTCCCCTGTGTTGAGTACCTGGAAAATCTGAGAGAGGTGAAGGCCCAAGTCTGACCCATCGGTCTTCGTCTTGGTCTCGATGTAATACGCAAAGTGGTCCCTTGGTAGAAAGATGCCGGTATCATCGGCAAACATGCAGAACATGACACGGACGAGGAATACTTCTAGTGCCCTGTTTCAATAACTGAGTTCTGTGTCCTGAATTTCCAGATGACTCGCTTTCTCGCCTTTCTTCTGTCCTTTTTCCGCCTTTCCCTGTTTTCAAGCATCTCCTTCCTGTGCGCATTCTTGTATCGAATTGCACTCTGGAGTGCCGCATCTGCTTCCGGCCATTTCCTGTAATCTGTATCCTTCAATGCCAGACGCTGAATGTCACCGATGTGACATTCGACCGGATTGAGCCATGACGCGTTTGTCGGCGTAGGCGCAAAGGAGACTCTGTTCTTCTTCGTCCATTTCACTATATCCTCTGTTCCATGCGCAGACAGGTTGTCCATTATGATGTGAATGCGCTGCTCCGCCGGGTAATGGCGGCGGAGCTCCCTGAAGAAAGAGAGTATGTTCTTCGCCGTTTTCCTTTTCCTGATCCTTCCGAAGAACGTGCCATGGTAGTAGTTGAATGCGAGCAGCAGCTGCCTTGTACCCTCCTTCCTGCTGTATGTCGCCGGCACCCTGTCCGGGTGGCCGCTGACCTGCCAGTGGCCGCCGCCCACTGGCTTGAGCTGCAGTGGCCCCACTTCATCGAATGAAATGACCACCGGCGGATTGTGTTTCCTGCGGGTGAGCCTGTCTATCCGCCGCTTCTTCTTCTCGAAGTCAGGGTCATCGCTCTCCTTCCATGTCTTCACAGCCTGGTATGTCAGCTCCTCGTCCTTCAGTATCTTCTGAAGGTTGGAGACACTGATGTCTGCAACAATCCCCTTCTCCACTATTGCGTCCCTGAGCTTCCTCAGGGACCATGTGGTGAATGGATAGCCCAGTGATGATGGCGGCGTCAGCGCCATGTTCACCATCTCGAGTCTTATCTCATCCACAAACTTCCTCGGCCTGCCGGTGCCGCCCTTGTTGGGCAGCGGCTTCAGCGAGTCGAAACCATTCTCATTGAATTCATGAATGATGTGCCTTGTCCATTCAACAGACAGCCCGAGCATATCCGCGATCTTCGGCGGGGTGAAGCCCTGGGCAGAGTGCAGTATCACCTGCGCTCTCCTGAGCGTTATCGCATTGTTTGTTTTCCTGGCAGTCCTGGACAGCTTCTTTCCTTCCTCGTTGTGCAAGGTTCTGACGTGCAGTGTCATGCACCAGTGTATGTGCAATCAAGGATTCAAGCGTTTCGGTCAAAAATACAGAAGTTCGTTATCGAATCAGGGCACTAGCGGATGGCCGGTGTATCCTGACGCCTTCAGAGCATCGTGAAGCTGACCCATTAGCTCCGCCGCCCGGATATTCACTGGAGCCTCATCAACTACCTTGCGCGTTTCCCAGCCAAGAATGAAGTTGAATAGATGGAGATTCTCATGGAACTTCTCCAAGGGAAACTCGTCTGGTTTGGAGTCATGTTCCTCTAAGTCATAGAGACGAAAACGCGCAAAGTCAGAAACCAAGACATACTTTGGTAAATCCTCCTCCGAAATTCCGGCGAAGTAATCCAATCCCTGTGTGTAAGCAGCATCGAGATTCTCTCCTTTGGACTTATGTTCTACAAGGAGTTTACCCTTCCAAAATAAGTCGATTGACCCACGCCGACCATCAAATTTTTTAGCAGGTTCCTCAAAGGAAGCTAGTCGCCGTCTAGACAATCCAAAGACGTCAAAAAAAGCATCCCAGAAGCTATGGGCTTCGGCTTTCTCTCGACTCTCATCTTTCCATTCTGTAGAGAATCTTATGGCATTCTGCTCTACCTCTCTAGGTGTCAGCATCAAAGTTACCTCGCTCCGGCAGACGGGACGCTCATCCCCATGTATTGTGAAATTTCTTCTCGGTTATTAAAGTAAGTCTGTGCATGGCAGAGTCTATCGGTTCAGTTTTCATCAGAAACCGGTTTGACTTTCTCGTTCAGGAAGTCTGACACGAAATTTTCTCTGAAATCGTTGATTTCCATTGCACACGGTATCAGAGAACACTGATTTAAGACGTGACACTGTGCGGCTATACATAATACATCTTTCGGCCTCATCCGAATGAGCGACACTGTTCTGGCCTGAAACCCGCGTGGAAAACAAGAAAAGAAGTGAATGAAATGGCGAAGGGCAACGCATTTGTGAAGGAATATGTGACGGGCAGGAAAGACCAGTTCAACCTGGATTATTCGATATTCAGGGAAACCGTGAAGTCGACAAAAGACAGGGAAACGTTGACTACACAGATGGAAGAAAAGTTCAACTTCGTTATATCGCACATAGCAGAGGACAGGGCCAACACACTCAAAAAGGAAATGGGGCTGCTCTGAAGGCTTGTGCTTTCCATCCAAGCATCACTCAAACCACTTCACATCTCTACTCACTTGCCAGACCTGTACGGTGCCTGGAGACGACATCCATGGCACTCTGGAACCGTGCATATAACTTGTCACTGTCTACAGTGTCAACGGCGGCGGCAAATTTTACCTGATGGGTGAGATAAAGGAGACATTCTAGAGGTCGGGAAAACCTGTCGCGATAAACGCCTTTGGGGGCTCAGACAAGTTCCTGTTCGATGTGGATGCCAGGAACAATGTTTACAACGACATCGACTTGAGACTCGTCAACCTGTTAAACGTAATCAGGGAGTGCCCATATGAGTTCAGGCAAAGGTTCGAAACGTTCGTGTATTCGAGGGAGCTGTTTGAGAAATATGTCCACACACCTGAAACTGGAGAACCTGTGGATGATGTGTTCACAACATTCTTCGTGTTCTACAGTTCGTTTGCAGGCAAGGGCTGGACTTTCGGATATCTGGTGGGAAACAGAAGGTCCATCTCGCTCAAGGTACTTGATGCGGTTGCAAGAGTTGAAGAGGTCAGCAGAGAGATTCAGAGCTGGACAATCTAGCATCTCGACTTCAGAGACCTGATGAAGAGGTACGAAATCGAAGATGCTTTCTTCTACCTCGACACGCCCTATTTCGGCAAGAAGTTCTACCGTCACAACTTCAAGGAAAGTGACTTCGATGATTTGGCCGAGATTCTGCCGACGCTGAAAGGGAATTAGCTACTGAACATCAACAAGAACGGGTTTGTCATCAAGAAATTCGGTAAGCCTCCCTGGAGAGTGAATTAGAGAGGTTTTGCGACAACACCAGAGTCACTGAGAAGGAAGAAAGTAGGACAGAGTTGTTTTACTGGAATTGAATGCGATCAACGTTTGATCAATTTGGCGGAGGTTCTTAAAGAGCCTTTCTCGCCACGAATACCAATTTCTAAGAACGAAGACACGCTTTTTTCTCCACTGTGTTTAAAAGAAAGCTCACGAACTATTTCCTTACCTGGATAAAGGTCTAACTGTTCTTGATGTTTATTCAACACGTCTTCGCCGCCGTTTACTCTCATACTGATCCCATTGGGTATCTTAATATCGATTTGAATGGATCTCTCTCTTCTTGTCTCATTCTTCAGATAGAGCGTTATTGAATCATCTTCGTACTTGTCATATACCTTAATTTCCGTTGGGTTCACCTGGAATATGATTCTGCGCCAGTATCTAGATTTTTGGATGTTTCTAAATAAAGGAAACGACGCAACGAATGCTGCCGTAAATGGAATCATCACAACAAGACTGAAACAACGAGTGAATGTAAATAAAACCTGCTCTGAGATAACAAAAACAGCGGCCGCGGAAAATAATATAGTGCTGACTTCCAAGGCAGTATCTGCAGATTCTTGAGACAAGCTCTCGGAAAGTCGCGGTTCTTTGGAGCTCCGGCTTACACTCAACCAAATAAGTTGAGAAATGCCGAAAACAAAGAAGGCATCATAGGAATATACATATGCGTGAAAGCCTGCTGTTATCGCAGCGAAAACCATGACAAATAATGATATGGTGTACTGGAGTTCGAATTTGTAATCTACCATACCATTCATGCCTCAGGAGAAGTATTTTCTAAATTCGCCGAAATATACCTGAAGAATTAACTTTAAGAGGTCTCTCTTGATGGACGACTCGCCAATACCTGACCCACGCTCTTGGATGTGTAACACGCCTATGTATTTTCCTGACCCAAAAAGACGAACAAATCCAACCTTGAAATTGAAATCCAGATTCTTATAGGTGAGCACTCCTCCTATTTGCATAACCTTTGCGCTCATTCTATCGATTTCATATCTTACGTCTGGATGAGTGAAGATGTCCTCTCTGCCTTTAAATGATTTGTCAGACATCGCCCCCGTGGGATAAAAGAAATTCATTGAACGAATCTCTATTGGAGAACGCCCATCTGAAGAATTTTGGGCATTGCATGCAGTTGTTATTCTCGAAGTCAACTTCTTAAAACTCTCTTCGAGCTGCTCGGCACTAACTTCCACAGGGTTTGGATAGGAACAACCGATGCGCACAGCACGTTCGATGAATGAAAGAGCTTTAGACGCTTGTGCAGCCTTTCCACGTAATTCAATTCGCATTTCATCGACATTAAACGTTAGTCCAACACCAATGTTATTCCAATCACTCTTTACCTCGTAATCTGTTCCAAGTGATTCACTTTGGGAAAGATACCAGAAATAAACGGTGTTACAGCTGTCGGTGACCTCTATATTCTCGATGTCGAACCCATCAACAGTGATCTTTCCCGTGCCGCTTTCCTTATTGAAGGGATGTGCTCTTAGTTTGGTCTCGATGGTCGATAAGTCTTGTCCTTTTGTTAAGGAGACAAAATGTATTGTTTCTGGCTCAAGCTCTTGCCCAATTTCTCCGTAAAGTCGTAATATTTCCTCTTCAGTCTTTTCATCAATTCCCACGTTTACAACAGCATCCGCAATATCTTCCAGGCTCGTCATCCGAACTCCTTCCAGTCTTCCTTTACTTGCGTTTTTCAAGACTCTTTTCAACACACCTATAGGCATACTCATAAGAAGATTCTTCAATTTTTCATCAGAAAGTCTTCCTGGCAACACATCACCATAAATGAGGCATTTTGTCAACAATCTCAGTATTTTCAGGTTTAAAAGTCAATATTGTGCACGTATCAATAGAAGGAACCATAATGCTCTTTTCAAAAGCTTCTGATGCGATCTGAACCAAGAACATTTTCTGCCACCTCAAGAAAGATGTGTTTGAATCTTGCTCAGTATCTCTGTTGTTTACATTTCTTAGAGTGGATTGATAACAACAATTGACACGTTCATCTTCCTCGAGCACCTCCTCAGTCCCTCCATGCCAAGTCTGTTACAATCATGCACATTCCTGTTAGCGTGACTCCGGCAGAGAGTGATCGCAATTGCGCCGCGTTTCTGCAACTTGACAAGATTGCGCTATCATTGAAAAGCAACGCTCCTCCAGGACTGGACACCACTGCGTCCATGAGAGTTACAAAACTGAATCCAGAGTGAAAAAAGCTTATCCCCAATGTAAGCAAAATACTGCCAAGAAACACAAAAATCTCATTCATCCCTCCAGTCCCTCCTCAGTTACCTTAATGGATTTAACACCTTTAATTTTAGCATAAGATAATGAAAATTGAAACTTATCTGATGCAGAGAGAAGGTCTCCAGGCTGGGCTGTTGTAAAATCAGGCTCTTCCCATTTGCGGAGGATTATTTTGCAAGCACCACAGTAGTCGTCAGCAATGATATAGAGCGTTCCATTGTAATCTGCACTCTTCAGAGCGCTGGAAGAGGAACCCCTATTCAAATAAAAGTCGAAAGGTGAGAATTTCTTAACACCCGGAGGTGCATTAATCATGGTCGTTCCTGATTCGCCCACTAACCTCAAGGCGAATTGCCCTCCCATGTCCCAAAAAAACAAGTCAGCTCTTTCACCAGCAAAATTCTGATCGCCCTTAGGCATTGGCGGAATTGAAACTGTTTGAGACATGTTCGCTAGCAAGGTCGGGCTCAAACCCTCGCTGTTAATTCTGACTTGTGCCGTCTTACCATTGGATCCGGGCGCTCTCTCGAAAAAATATCTTGTAAATGGTTCAGGTGATGAAGCCCATTTGGGGGTAAACTCTATGGTTTCTCCGCTAGACTCATTTTTTAAATAAACTTTAATCAACGCATTCTTGCAGGATGTTCTGCCTGAGTTCTTGATAAACACTGGATAAAAAACGGTATTGGTGGACCCGTTCGGTGTAGACTTTCCCCTTTTTATTTCAAGAACTGGCGATGTAATGACATGCCAAGTGTAGTTTCCTGTGATAAATGCAAGAAATGCTATGAGAAATGCAGGGACAAGGGTCAAGCTATTGGGCAAAAAGTTGATGTACTTCGCAAACAAAATAAGAATAACCGGGATAATCACAGCATAAACGAACGCCATAGATCGCTTCATCGTTTTCACCCCCAGTTCACTGTCACCCTCAGGCTCTTCGGCATCTGGCTGTCGAACAGCGCCTTCTGCAAATACGGTGTTCGAATCACAGCGCCCGTGAATGTCTTCTCTAGGAGCCTGTAGGTGAGCTTCGTGGCACTTTCGAACTCAAAATCGATTTCCGTGCTTCCCATTTGATTTCCTCCTCAATCTTCCTCATATTTCTTGCACTGGCCTACTTTCCCGTCACGCAAATCACTCTGGAATTCATTTGCGAACTTTACGTGCCTCACCACACGGTGCTTATGCTTGTACCTACCTACCTCCTCTTTTGTGACAAGACGACCGCCCATAGGATGGAATTTACCATCCGTTCGTTTCTCAACCTTTACAACAAGAAGGTAATCCGCCGTTAGGATTGGCAGAGAGTCTAAATTCCCGAACTCGCTTTCATAACCATCAGGAACTCCATTGGTCTGTGTAGTCTTGAGCTCGATTTTGCATTGGCTCCCGCTCTTTAATGCTGTGAAGTCACAACCTTCTCCGTCATGGTCTGCGCGCCTAATATTGGAAAATCCCCATTTACTCAACAGTTTTTCGGCTGCAACCATGCCCACACGATTTTTCGTAGCGTTTGCATCGTCACTTTCTTTCTTAGCATCACTCACTCATCCAACACCTCTTCAATATTCTTGAGCAGTTCAGCAACCTTCTTGCCTTTAGGAGTGAGCGAAATCATGTTCTTGGGGGGATAGGATGATGCATCCACTTTTTGCCTGATCAAACCCATATGTTTCGCCTTCTCAACCGAGCGATAACCCTGGTTGATCGAGATACCGGCATCTGCCCATATCTTTGACAACAGATATTCATCCTGTTCATCGAGAAACACGATGAGTCTCAGAAGACCCGATTGTTTTTCAAATACCCTGATTCTTTGCATTGTCTTCTATAACACAAGTTGGAATATGAAATATATCTTTCGGCTTCCACATCAGAAGATATTAATAGGTTGGATGTATATTTCATCTTGGAAGTAAGAATATGGCACAAGCTAAAAGCAAAACTGGTGCAACTGGTACAACTACAGGTACCTCGTCCATGACATGGACAGGCAGATTGGCTTTCCTGCCTGCCATTGGTGCAATGATGGGAAAGTACGTTAGCAGCTCTCCCGTGATTATACCGCCATGGTTGACGATTATGGAAGACAGATATGATCTGGATGTTGGAGAGTATCCTTCATGCATTTTGCTTAGAAGGAAACTCACTGGTTCCGAACTGATAATTCTCACCGATACAATGAGCCGTAATGGCTGGTTCTATTGCGAAGCCCGAAAATCCTTTCTCAAACAGGGGGAGATATTGTGAAGTTCGATGCCTTCTGCTATAAGAGTTCATTGGGCTATGCATTTTACGATTTCTGGGCGCACGACAAGTGGTGCTGCAGAGTGCTTGAAGGATACACAATTTCAGGGGTGATAACCAACGGAGGCTGCGTGATGATTGACATCGTCCTGGACGATGATAGACCGTGGATAAAGTTGAAGGATGTGAGATTCTGCCCATTCTGTGGGGAAAAATTGGAGCTGAGTCGACTGCCTTGGGAGAAAGCACCGAAAGCGATTACTGAATCTGGGAGCGTGAAGTGATATGGTCACCCAGACCACTGTAGACATAACCGGCATCAAGGAGTTCGTCAGAAAGCTACCTCCCACTTCAGTCTTGAGAGATGTGATAATGTCTGAGCCCGATGTCCTGACTCTTGCCGAGTTTGCAAGCAAGAGCAGCATCTGGCTCAAATTATCCAGCAGGGAACTCCGCTAATCAATTTAGACCCCCCTCCCCCACATTACTTGATTTTCAATCCCATTTGAATCATTGAGCGCTTTCCCACTATGACTGTCGGCCTTTCCGGAGGCAGATCAGTCAGAATGCCTTACGATAATTCTGCTGTCTGGCAATTCATGAACGAACTCATATCCTCCACGGAGATAATTATCCAGCTCTGAGATTTGAACAACCCGCTGAACCGACCGTGACTTGACGGAATCGGTGACGTTGTTCTCATTCTGTTCTTTCTCCAGTTTTTCCCTTATCAGTCTGGTTAATTCCGCCTGATCTGCTTTCGAAACTTCGCCCTTTGGATTCAGGACAGAAATCATTCTTTTCAAGAAGTCGGAGTTGGACATTGGCGCTGTCTGTTTGGAGGTCTCCAGAAACGGAAGAGCGGCTTTGTATCCTTCCCTCATCTGTTCTATGAGATCCTCTTTCAACCGTCCCTTGTTCATCGTGTACGTGTGTTCTATGTCACCCTTGTGACCCATCATGAAGACACGCCAGTCTCTCAACAGACCGGCCCCTTCAGCCTGCATTGATCTCGTCGCGAAATATGAGCGGAAGACATAGGGCCTTTGCTCGTTGCCTGCGAGCCTCATCGGTCTACGAATGATGTCACCGATGTTTATTGTGGTGATGAACTTTACACTTCTCCTCACCGGTGCAACTAACGGCGATTTATCTCCCAGCTCTTCTCCTGCCCTGAGTCTACTTTCAAGGTATGCCCTGATATAGTCGCATCCCTCAGGCCCGATGAATGTGAAATACGAGTTTCCGGTCTTGCTCAGTTCGGTCCTTACTCTTATCATGGCGGGCACCCGGCTGAAAGTCACTGTTTCCCCGTCGATTCGGACTCCTTCCAAATCGTCGACCCTCAGACCGTCTGTTCCGTTGTAGTTTCCCAGGACTTCCAGCCTCAGGCCGCTGAATGCGACCAGAGCAATTGCAGTTCTCTGCTGGGGAGATGCCGCATTAAATATGGTTTTCAGTTCATCCTGGCTCGGTATAGACTCGTTGGAAAGTGTGGTTGTCCAGCCAGCGTGCTTTATCCTGATAGGTTTGTTTATGCGCTTATCATTCCACCGCAACCATGATTTCAATGCCTTTATCTCCACCTTGATCGAGGCACCGGTTATGCCGTTCTTTTCCCTGTCGGCAATGTAATCGAGGATCATGTCGTCCCTTTCCCTCTGGGACATTTTGATAATTTCCTGCGGTGAACGACCTACCAGGCCGCACAGTTTGCCCAGGCAGCGGAGATAATTGCGCGCAGTACTCTCATGCCCCCTCGCCACATTCTCATACCATCTCCTGAATTCCTTGTTTTCGAGTAGAACGTTATACTTAGGTTCCATTTCTTCTGCCCGGTTACCCGTATGGAATTGTACCTATTTATATTTAAGGCACAACCTATATAGGTTCAAATCCCGACGGGAGCATACCAATATAGGCTGCGGTTCTAATATTATCTCAATTTGTCGACGACAAACACCCTCATATTAGCGCTGTAATTTTCTAAGAGATGAGGCCTATTGGTTTCAATCCATGCATCTGTGACGTGCCTGGATCTGATCTTTACGATCATGGACAGCACACCGGTTCATCTCTGCAGGCTCGATCACATACACGGCAACCGGTGGCGTTTCGCATTCTACAGGGCGAGCATCGACAGATATGAGCCTTCCAGACTCCCCTCAGGTTCATTCTCTGGAACGGCGGATGAGTGTTTCGAATGTGCTGCCTTCGCCTACCTGCGGGATGTCTGGTGAGACAGGCGCTTCAGAGATTAAGAAAATCAGGTACTATGTAAGATATATGCTGATCTTAGGCAAGAGCGCACGCGTGTTGAGGCTCAAAAACTGAATTTATTAGTAAGATTTTCAACACGCTCGATGGCAGCAGGGTGTTTATTATAATAAACATTAATAGCTGATTTTGTTTATTACAATATGCATTGTGTAAATATTTATTCTGCCATTAGCCCATCATGATAAGTAAGAGCCTTTTGCGCAGTGTAGTAGAAGACCAATTGAAAGAGATTAGCAGCTACGACAGTAGTATACCAAGAAATACCAAGAACAATCTTTCCAGAAGTCCTATCGTATAGCGGCTCTTCCGCCTTTGTCATAAAAGGCGTACGTAGATGTGGCAAAGGCACGCTTATTATGCAGCTAATGCGAACCAGATTCAAAAATGACTTCTTATACCTGAATTTTGACGACGAATTACTTACAGGGCTAGCGGCTGAGGATCTAAGATCAGTTATGGAAACGCATATGGAAGTGCTTGGGGACAAGAAGAAGGTGTTCTTCGATGTGGTCTGCCCCCCTAAATACTGCGACATTATTGGCTTATAAGGATCCGGAGAAAACAAGTCAGAATGAGGGTGGTTTGGAGGGAGCATTGTGACTGCAAGAACAAGAAGGAGATGGCAGCCTGAGGAGAAACTCGCAGGCCCACTGGCTCGACTTTTCATATGAAAACGTTATGAGCGCAATGAAAATTGCACACGAATCCGTGATAAGAATTAACGACACCCTGATATCCACTCATGCCCTGAAAGCAAATGCTGCAGTCCTGACAGACAACGTCAGATACTTTGAGAAGGTAAAAAGCATCAAAATAATAAGGCTAAGATCAAGCTGAGGAACCATTTGCACCCTTCAAACACTTCTCCAGTTATTTACCCAAGCCTTGGTGAGAGTAAAAGCATTCGCGGGACTGATGTATTTATTGCACATCGGTGTCAAGATCGCATTGTATGACTCGACGAGCATAAGTTCCACACTTTCGAAACCAACAGACAGGTTGTCAGCAAGTTCCTCGCTACCTTCCTCCAGCAGATAATCGACAAGCGCAGACCCTTCAAGCATGGCTGTCACGATCTTTCCTGACCATTTTCCTCGTTGTACCTTTCTTCAACCTGGGAACGCTCTTCAGGATATCGTTTGCACTCTTGGCGTTGACCGCCATACGCTCACTTTTAGTCCTGGCCCTTAAGAAAGCACTAGTCAAATTCATCCTCCATTGAATGTTTCCATGCCTCGCCAGACTTAGGGGCCTTAGCACCTTCGATGGAGAAGATAATCGCTCTGTTATTTCTAATTGCTTTTTTCAAAGAGCTTCTGTCAACCTTCCTTTCAGGGATCAACTTTATACCAACGTCCACGGCGACAATCAGGTCGTCGCCTACATCGACACCGATAGCTTGTCTGATAGCTTTTGGAATGATTGCATATGACCTTTCTTCCCAATTTTAAGTTTTAGAATCGAGCTATCCCAACTTAGGCTACGCCTGCTTGACTATTTGAGCCTTTGAGTGACTTTTCCGGTGACTACGGTCCCCACGGATGCATATCGACCATACACCAATTATTAAGCATGAAAGACTCCTGATGCGACTGAGCATACATTGGAATCCCGGCGTGAACATCCAACATTACTGGTTTCACAATACGATTGATGAAAGCCTCGCTAACACACTAAAGTCACACGCATCTGGAAGCTGATGCTCTGTGAGCGACAGAGTCGTCATGAATATTGGTCCGCCATGAACTGGATTCGAATGAATGTAGAATCGGACATCAGATGTACAATGCCAAAGAGCTGAACTTCTGAACTTGCGCTCGCATCACATTGGCTGTGCGACGGCTATTCCACAGTTGCGGAAACTTTATCCATTTCGCCTTTCGCAAAAGAGCATGAATACCTGACCAGACTGTAGACCACTTTGAGCTCCTCGTCATTTCTCGGCCCATAAATCATTACAAAATTTCCCGGTGCAATGCCCATTTCGGCCAGAGGATGAAGTTCACCCCATCCCTTTCCTGTCGCTTCTTCAATCAGCGGTTGAGGAAGCGTCATGTGCAGACTCCCGTCATAAGCAGGATGCAGGTGCGCGAATTCCCTGCCTGCGAAAAATGCAGCACGCGGTCCTTCACCTGAACCTTCTCTCAGCCACAGTGCCCTTGCGCCGGGTACCGACACAAGGCTGCGCCGTTCTTCAATGCCAGGAATGGAAAAAATCAATTCGGCGAGTTTACTGTACTGTTCTGGCGGCGCGTTCTGACTCAGCTGTGTGTGCGGCATAGCGTGCTGAGTAACAGGGCGTTCTCCTTTCCTGGACGGAAACTCTCCTTGTCGAATCAATGAAATCTCATTCTGCTCCACTGTCATTCACCGCTTTCGCTCTCTGATGTTGGAATCGAGGCAGTCGTGCATATATGTTGTTTTGTCTGACCGACCAGTTTTGCAAAGCACCGGTCGAGGAAACTGAAAAGTGCTTTGAACACTGCCCGGCATTCAGGAGAATTCGTAAATTATGCTTCTATAGATATCACTATTCCATCGGGATCTGAAAAAGTAAGCTTGCCGTTAACTACGGAAGCGCCGTCCAGCACTGCAGCCAGCTCCTCTACAATGTGCCTGTCCGGGACTATGAATGTGAAACTGTCGAGTCCAGAGTAACCGGTTCTGTGAGGGCTGCCCTCCCTGCTGTGCCATGTGTTAAGGCCCAGGTGGTGATGATAGCCGCCAGCGGACAGAAAGGCGGCACCGATTTGCGGAATGTAAGCCTTGACATCAAGGCCGAGTTTCTCGTGATAGAACTTGACGGATCTCTCAAGATCTGTTACTCTGAGATGCATGTGTCCGATTACCGCCCCTGCAGGAAATGAAGTTACGCCGGTTGACTGCAAACCATTCAGCTCCCTGAGCAAAGATCCTAAATCAAGCGGCCGCGTCATGATGTTAAGCGCCGACATATCACCATGATTCAGAGAATCTGTCATCCTGCCCCAGTCTGGCCATTCGCTTCTTGGCCTGTCCGCATAAATTTCAATGCCGTTGTTCTCGGCATCGTGCAGATAAAGAGATTCGCTGAATGTATGATTGGCGAAACCATCGTATCGTGCGCCGGAGTGCTCAATAGCGAGGTATGTGGATGCGAGACTCCTCCTGTCAGGGACGAGGAGTGCGTAATGGTACAGACCGGCAAAATCGTGTGGCGGAACCACAGCCTCAGGATCGTCTTTCAGAACAATCACTGTTTCCCCCTCTGACTTCCCTGACGATGATTCGAAGCCCAGCTCCGTTACATTCAATGAGTCGGAAGTGTCTTTGAATTCCCTTTTAACTGCAAGGCCCAGTTTCTCAACATAGAACTTTTTCATTATGCCGGCGTTGCCAACACGGAGAGTTGGCGCTCCGAGTCTCAGCTCTCCGGGCATTTTGAATGTCGTCCGAGTGTGCGCATGGCGCTCGTTTTTGATGTGCAATGTTTCCCTGCTCTCTTCGGCTGGCATTCGATATCACTCCTGAAATAACTGCAAATACAGATGTCATGCAGACATCCACGGTCGGGCGCACGAGTTTGCTCATTCTGCCTTAAACGTGGGGGTACGCCTGTGCAGCATCTCCGGCTACCATTGATTGAATGTTCTTAAGACGATTGACGGTGATAAACATATCCCATGCGGTCGCATCGGGCAAATGCGCGTTATGGCATCGCAGCGAGAACAAAAACACATTTCCTCAGGACTGAAGCTCAGTCCCCTGCTCTATCGGTGTCATGATGGCAGAAACGGTATTAACTTTACCGTTAGGGTCTGTTATCGGTGTTATGGAAATGTGGCATTTGATTAAGCGACCCTGTTTTGTTTTCCTTATTCCATCATAATGCAGTGCTTTTTTAGATGAAACCATATCGTCTATCCGCGTCTCGGTACGGGGAAGAGATTCCTCCGGAATCCATGGCAGGCTCAATTCATTCAGATCTTCGAGGCTCCATCCGAAGGTCTTTTGGAAGGAAGGATTCACATACAAAACCCTGTAGTTCATATCAAAGAGCACTATAGCGTCGTGAGTGTTGTCCAGCACTGCCCTGAGTCTCTCCTCCGTCACGCGAAGATGCTCACGCTCTTCCCTTTCGTTCACGGCAGACTGGATGACGTGCAGCATGTCAGCAAACAAGGAAATGGGGTCCTCTCCCTTCATAAGGTAATAGTCCGCTCCGTTGTTTATCGCCTCTATGACTATCTCCTCCCTGCCCCTTGCGGTGAATATGACGAAGGGGATATCGGAGCCTCTGGAACGTATGTTTTTGAGCAGCTCTATGCCGTCCATGCCTGGCATCTGATAGTCGGAGACAACGGCATGGTACCTCAAACTGGAGAGTTTGTCGATTGCCTCCTTTCCGGAATTTGCGCAATCGACACTTACGCTGCCAATCATCTCCATGTACAGCTTGAAAGGCTCATGAAGGAACTTTTCGTCGTCGACATAGAGTATCTGGAGCTTTCCTCCTCCGTCCTGTGATACCATAGACATCATCGTTTAGGCTTCAGTGGGGTCAACCTTTAGAAGCATCATGCGGCGGGCGTTTATAAACCAATGATTCAATAATTTCAGAGCTGATAACCACATGACCTCCCGATTGAAGAGCCTGTTTTGCGACGGGCGTAATTTCAATCGATTCTAAAGCCTGGCGGGCATTTGTCTGATGCGTCTGCCGTGATTCGACTTAAGCAAATATCATTCCGCCATTTACATATTGGGTTAAATCTTAAAATAGTAAGGGCTGATGAACCGTCTGATGCCTGCGGGAACGGAGAGGAATATATTCAGTGGCGATGTCTTTGACATCACCGGATTCCTGCGTGAGCAGAAAGATTACGACGCGATGGCCTGCAAATACGCAAATAGTTTGGAACACGATGCACCTTGCAGCGTGCGGCCAGGTTTCAGGGTAAATTGATGCACGACAACACATGCCGGAGAATGTACAATGCCTGAAAAACGGAAAAAGGAAGAGAAGGGCAAACAGGAAGTGGATAAACAGAGGAGGACCTTCATTAAGGCTCTTGGCGCCTCCTCCGGAGCTCTTGTTCTGGGCGGACTCTCATTGGAAAGATTTATCTCGCCAACAACGAGGGACACACCCTTACTGAGTTCGTACCCCACAGCCGTTCTTGTCGACAGCCAGCGCAATCCAATAAAAGCTTCAGACATACCCACTGCAACAGCCAGCAGTTCCACTTATCCCATAATGATGTTCAACTACCCACTGCAGGATGAGCCGAACATACTCGTCAAACTTTCTGGGATGAGCGCACCTATTCCGGGTGCCGTAAAATTGCCGACGGGGGAGTATGTTACTGCCTTCAGCGGGATTTGCCAGCATCTCGGATGCATAGTCCCGCTCCTGGACTACCATCCGCATCAGAGCATCCCCTTTGAGGCCAAACTGATTGGATATAACGAGACCAACTGGCCTGCTTTCGGGCTGCTGTTCTGCAAGTGTCATGGCAGCCAGTACGATCCAACCCTGGGACCGCACAATCTCTATAATTCGGGACCAGCTCCCAGTCCTGCAAATCATTCTCTGCCGCAGGTCATTCTTACCGTCGATGCTGACGGAATAGTTTACGCCACAGGCATGAACCCGGTGAACGCCGTGATAAGAACTCATCTGTGGGAACCCGGCGGCCAGGAGTATGGCGCCGGAGTGGAAGCGGAGAATCTGTCTGGAGGATCGCTGCTGCCCGTGTATGACGGCCCGCCCCTTGCTCTTTCCAGCAGCGTCAGTGGACCGATTTACAAGACAATAGTGGTGAGCAGCGCGAACGGACCATGGCCTTCAAAATAACTTGGTGTAGGTGCACATGGCTGAAAAGAATGAGTACAATCCTCTGAACCTTACGAAACAGGAAGAGGCACAGAAAGGAGCATACTCGATTTCTTTCCTTCCGGTCACGAGGAAAGAGCTGCGTATTGACTACTGGACAGGGGCATTCCTCGCCACGGCGCTCATTTACCAGATAGCCACCGGAATACTGCTCGCCTACTACTACGAACCCGGAAGTCCTTACAGCTCCACACTGATGATTATGGGCGTAGTTCCGTTCGGTGAAGTGCTGCTCACTTCGCATCTGTTCATGGCGTATGCAATGGTCGCCATGGTCTACATACACATGTTCAGGCAGTACTTCATCGGCGCATACCGGGGAAAGTGGAGATGGCTGCAGTGGATCATAGGCGTCATAATATTTCTGCTCGTCAACACCATCGCGGCAATGGGGTACATGCTGACGTATTCCGTTCAGAGCGTTCTTGGCCTGCATGTTTCTGAAATACTGCTCCAGCGGAGCATAATCGGCAGGCTGGCACCTGGACTGGCCGGATGGCTCACATCGGTGATCGTAGGCAACGGCACGACGGTGCAGTCCTGGCAGCACCTGCTCATACTGCATGCTGCAATACTCAGCATAATATTGCTGATTCTCGTCTTCATACACTTTTTCCTGTATGAAAAGTCCGGACCATACGACCCTTCCGCACATGCCGACGAAGAGAAGATTCCATGGTTCCCGATGAATCTGCTCTACACCGCATTCATAGGCATGATTTTTGTTGCAGGCATTCTCATTGCTTCGGCACTGATGCCGCAGGGGCTGCCGCCGGCATACGGCCAGCTGGTGTACGGCACGACGCCGTTCCCGGACTGGTACGAAATGCCAGTCTACAAACTCATGGATGTCGCAGGGTTTGGCCTTTCGACGGGGGGCGTACCGCTGGTGTTCGCACTCCTTTTATTCCTCATGCTCGTCCCGTTCATCGACAGATACAGGGATAACGGGCCGCTTGAGAGGCCGATGATCACATTCATGGGCGTCTTCATCATACTCTTCTGGCTGGTAGTCGGACTCTGGGGATACGCCCAACCGGGCCTGTCGCAGACGCGGCCTTTGACGCTGTTCATGCTCTATGCGCTGACGTTCTGCTCGCTCGTTCCGGTGTATGCGATGAGACACGCAAAGAGAGATCTGGGCGCAATGGCGGTGAAGCGCAATGAATGACAAGGTACCGTACATCATAGTCGCGGTTCAGTTTGTCATAGCTGCTTGCATGTGGTACATCTCCCTGCTGAATCCGATAAAATACCAGGCCGCATGGGCTGCCCTCCTGGGCATTGAGCTTATACTCACAGCCTCGATCGTGCTAATGATAATGCGGTTCCTCACAGGTGGTGCTTATGGAAAATAAGGCGCTCATGGCCTACTACCTGTCAATGATTGTGTTCATAGTCGGCTCCATATTCGTCATCATGTTCGCAGTGGTCATTGAGCCTGTTGTTGTGATGTACCATGAACAGACACATTCTATGACATCCCCCATATTCGGCAATTTTTACACTTTCCTGGTCGGTCTCGAGGCAATATCCATTATCTTCACCACGGTCTCTCTCGCTCTTTACCTCCTTTCGTTTATCCTTGCCAGACGGGCAAACCTGAAGATGTCGCGGATTACGATGTTCTTTCCGCTGATACTGTATGCGTTTGCTTTTGGCCTCATAGGGGTGAGCCTGGTTTGAAGGAGGAGCACTTTAACATGTTAATAATCGCAACAGGCATAGTGCTGCTGCTCGCCGCCTCCCCTCTGTTCATCTACTATCAGCTCTTTCCGACAATCAATTCGCAGATTGGACAGCACCAGTTGTCCAGCTGGGTTGCCCTTGGACTGGGATTCTTTGGATTCGTAATGATCATTTACGGCGCCGCAAGACATAACATATGAATCGATGACTGTATGCAGGGCGTCGGTTTCGGACAACAAGATGCTGGCACATTGAAATTGAGAACTGGGATTCGCTTAACCTTGACCATACGACACAAACTGAGTTCTACGACAAGCGGAAGAGAACGCAAGGTAAGGTGGCGGAGAAATAAATTCTTCAGCTGCCAGAGTGATTCAAAATACAAACATCCATCACAATACTACTCAAAATCAATCGAGTTAGAGATCAGTTGACCGTTCTCACGAACTAATCTTAGTATATCGTTGGCGCTGAATTTAGAATACAATAAACGCGTCCCGTCTTCGCTCCACGATTTCCAATAGTTTATTCCCGATGCACCTCGCTCATGGGTCATACCTACTCTTCTGTCAATTCTTGCTTTCAACCCATTCTGTATAACTCTCAAACAGAAATCTGTATCCTCGAGGCCCATAACGTAATTTTCATCATACCCACCGGTCAACTTCAATGCCGATTTGTTAATCATCTGATACGGTCCACCACACAATCCCTCCTTTGCCTCTTTAACACTCTTGTAATCATAAAATAGAACAAACTTAGAAATTCCCCTCTCCTTGTAATTTTTTATTTTTCTGAAGGCATCAAAGGGGGCATGATACTTTAAAACCATCATGGCATAATATTTCGCTGTCGCACTTAATGCGACACCGTAACCCACATCTTGTATCGTACCATCTGGATTATAATGAATGCCGGCCAAAATACCAATCTCATCATCCTTTTGTAAACTATGCAAACTGTTACTCAAGGAAGTCTTTTGCAGAAGTATATCATCATTTACATTGACATAATAATCGGCATCGAATTCTGCGAAACCCCTGTTAACCGACTTTGAAAATCTGAAGGACGGTAGAGAGTCTTCAACAGCTATCAACAAAACATTGCATCCAACATTTGCTGCACTTTCTATCACACTGTGTCTCAGCGTCTTGAACTTCTCCGAGGAGACAGTGATTGTTGGTACCGTCACATTCAGATCTATGCCTGAATCCGATTTTCCAATAATTTCAGTCACAACCCTCACATGTAACACTCCCATACTCTCTCGATGGCCCATCTTCTTGATAACGCTCAGGCAATTTTCCTAGGCATTGCTTATTGTGATAATTAATGATTATTTAGTTACTACTAAACTACTCTAAGCATCAAGATACTCGAACGAGGAAGCCATGTGGCGAGAACTGGGGATACACATGGTCCAAGAATCTACGGCAAGATCAGTACATTGTCAGCATATTTTGGTTTCTGCACAGTAATGGGTTACTTTCTAACATGTTAATTTCACTTATATTCTAGAATCGAAATGCCTATTGTAGGAAAAATTAGGTGCCCTATGGAACAGAAGCAAAAAAGCGAAGTAGAACTTGAGAAAATAAATACTAGACGTTTTTTTGAATCGTTGCGAAAAATGTTCGGCTTTCGAGGAAATGGCATTCACGCACATACACAGAATGGGAATGAGTTTGCGCTTTGCAGAATGAAACTTATCAACGAATATGAATATCTGATGAGGACAGTGTAGAGAGTGGAGTGAATCTATGAAGATGAAGAGAAGAGTTGTTATATTGAACGATTCCGCAAAGATGACCGGGTTGGGAAGATACGCAGACTATCTTTCTAAAGCTCTGGGTGCAGAATTGATTTCTTTGAGAAAAGACAAGGACATACCAATTGAAAATTACAGCGGAACAGTAATATCTGGTTTCTTTCCGCCTTTTTTCCAATCTGGATGGTACCTGAATCAGAACTACCCCTCTGTCTTCATGAGAAAGGCATACAAGCATCTTAAGAAAAATGTGGAAAAGACAGACGTGTTACATTATTCATCACACAAATTGAGACCATTGAAACTCAATTGTGATTCTGTGGTTTCGATATTGGATCTTTTCCCCATAAAAACGGAATACAACTATTCTAATTCGTTCCGGAGAACAATGGCGAAGTCAATAACCGAATTCAAGAAATTTGATAACATTTTGACAATATCTAATCATGTCAGGACTCAGCTTCTTGAGGAAGGGTTCCCCGATAGCGTAAGAGTCATATACCCTCCGGTTGCTGAGTCGTTTGAAAGATTAGACGTGGACAAATCTGTTTTGCGTAAAAAACTGAATCTTCCAGCAGATAAAAAGCTGGTACTTAGCGTTTCAACTCTCGATCCGAGAAAGAATTTGAAAGCCGTTGAAGAAACGATGTCAATCCTGGGCAGCGACTTTAGACTGGTAAGGATAGGAAAGCCTCTAAATCAGTCATTTACCTTTCAAAAAATTGACGACCTTACAGTTAATGAGTTGTACAACGTATGCGATGTCCTTTTATTTCCATCGATAGATGAAGGTTTCGGATATCCCATAGCTGAAGCATTTACAACAGGTCTTCCAGTAGTTTGCTCGGATATCGAAGTTTTTAGAGAAATTGCAGAAGGTGCGGCAGTCATATCTAGCACAGAACCGATTCAATTGAAGAAGGCTGTACTAGAAGCAGTCGAAAAGTCTGAAGAGCTCTCTGAACTAGGATATTTGATTAAGCACAGATACAGCTTCGAGACTTTTAAAAAAGGTATCGGTGACTATTACGCACAAACATTTCCGGACGTCTGATTTGGCAAACAACGCCATCCGTGTTTCTTCGAGTGACAGTGAGATTAAATTACAATCGTTCTAAACGAGTACATCTGGCGTTAATTCAATCGCGTAGAAGTGACACTACAGACAACACTCAATCACTCCGCATCGAATCACAGGGATATTCCTGCTCTGGAGAGGAATAATTCATCATCATACTCAGCGGCAAGGTGTCTTCCGCTCATGCCCATCTTCTGAGCGACGTCCGATTGAGTTGCAAGAAAAAACATCTTTTCAGCCATTTCTTCCACAGTATCGACCAGAAAACCCGTTTCTCCCTCTTTTATGGTTTCTTTCATACCCCCCTCATTTAAGGCAATAACAGGCTTAGATGACAGCATCCCTTCTATTGGAACTTGACCGAAGTCCTCATTCCTCGCCGGATAAAGAACCGCGAAGCAACGGGAATAGTAATCACGCAGAGCGGGCCCCTCTGCATCAAAAACAAATTGAATTTTACTAATAAGAGCATCTCCGTGCGAATTGATGAAATCCCTAAGCTTTTCCAAATATTCAGGACTCCCGGTTCCCTTTGCCGGATCGCTTCCAGCAAGAAGGAGGGTGAAAGTGGGTCTTGTTCCGCCGGCTGACTCGCTTATTTCAAGAAAACGTTTGAAAGCCATGATTGCAAAAAGCTGATTCTTCTGTTCCGTAAATCTGGAGGGCATGAAGAAAAAGTTCTCAAATCGCTTAAAACTGAATAAAGTGATGTCCTGAGAGGGATAAACTACTTCAATATGCGGACAGGAAGGACAGAATTTTCGAATGCGCTCTGCGGTGTTCTGGCTATTTGTGTAAATTTTTGCGGCATTGCTGAGTGATCTGCAATATGTTAACCTGTATGCGAGTTTGAATACTTCCCATGCAAAGGCCTTCAGTCCTTTATATTCCACATTTGAGTCCGGTTGAACAGTCATTCTTCTCGAAGGAGTATGAATGTATGCGATTGAAGTGTTAACAGGAATTGGGTAATATGATGAACTTACAAAAGTTGGAATGGTGTCTGGCAAACGGAAATATGCAATGAGAATATTGATGAAAAGTTCCCTGCCAAAGGGCAATATTTTTGCCAGCGAAAGTAATAAATTATTCCTCAGACCATGAATCTCCATAGAGGGTTCGCTGTCCCCCCTGTTCCATATAAAGACAATATTGCTACCACTGATTTTCCTTGAAATTCTCTCCAGCCATATGTACTCCCCACCAAATGTCTTCGAGGCGATGTAAAATGTCCACTTATCGCTTTTCGAATTCAGTAAGTCATTCGGACTGCTCTGCGGTGGTTCTTTGACCATTCAAATCTCCCTGAGAATGCCGTCTTATTGTCGGGCTCATCGAGATTCAGTCGCTTAATTCTATCCAACACCATTGAATACATCACATAGGGGAAAACCGGCGAGATCTTCGTGTGTGGCTCAGAATCATTCATGCGCCTGATTTATTCAATTCGTCCTCTTTTATGAAAGCGATCACTTTTCTTATTCCATCCCTCAGAAGAACCGGATTTTTTAGCGCTGGAACTGAAGCAACCAGCTTAGGAGCAGTTTCGATTGTGTCTGGACGGCTAACTATGTCGATATTGCCTCCAACTTCCTCTGAAATCATCTCCGAAAGACCGCGAATGCTTGTTCCTATACCTGTACC
Organism: Candidatus Sysuiplasma acidicola; assembly: GCA_019721035.1. Lineage (NCBI taxonomy): Archaea > Methanobacteriati > Thermoplasmatota > Thermoplasmata > Candidatus Sysuiplasmatales > Candidatus Sysuiplasmataceae > Candidatus Sysuiplasma > Candidatus Sysuiplasma acidicola. The sequence goes on along the minus strand of JAHEAA010000006.1, from coordinate 5,902 downwards.
AATTTCGTAACTGCCAGTCCTGACCTTTCCATCAATTACATCGGCGACAAATTTTGCGACGTCTGTAACATATACAAAGTCCCTGACATCTGTTCCATCTCCAAGCATGATTATCGGCCCTCCGGCGAGAGCCATCTTCGAGAAGAGGTAGACGCCACCCTTTCTGCTTCCAGACCCATATATGTTGTAAAAAGTCAGATCAAACGCTTTGATGGAGTAAAGCCTCCGGTACAGGTTTATCCATTCAACAGATTGTTTCTTGGAGAGAGAATAAGGATTGGAAGGACTTGCCGTAGATCCTGAGGAGGGAAAAATGAATGTGGAATCACTTTTTCTTGCCATATCCAGAAATTTCATTGTCAGATCAAGGTCATCGGTGAAATAACCGTAGGGATTCTCCAGAGATTTTCGGATCAGGCCCCTTGCAGCAAGATGTACTATGAAGTCAAATTGGCCTTCTGGAAACTCATCTCCCAAGTCAAAACCAGTAACTTCATGAGCTGGCTTAAGAAGATTGAGGATATGAGAACCTATGAACCCTTTATGCCCAGTTATCAGGATTTTCATGTTATTACGAGCTGGGATTGCAGGAGAATTAAAAGTAGCTTTCGATGAACGATGTTCAAGACTCACAATAAACAACCGCCCCAGGACTCAAAGCACCAGTCAAAGTCGCTGAAGCGCCGACAGAAATATAACAAGGTTGAGATGATTGGCAAACCGACTCATGGAGAAAACAGTGAGTACCATGGCTGACAACCCTTCGGTTTGCGTGGACATTGCTGTTCTGAAGGATCCTAAACTGTTTGACACGCTGGATTCCCTCAGAAAGCAGTCGAGGAAACCTGACAGGATAATAGTGGCAGACGGTGGCTCTCCGAAAGACTATGTTGACAGAATTCTGAGGGACTATAGCGATCTGCCAATTGAAGTTTGCAATCTGCCTGGAACGCACATAGCAACGAAGGACGCGTCCATTGACCACATAACTGAAGACGTTACTGCATTCCTCGACTCGGATGAAGTGGCACCTCAGGATTGGCTACAAAAAATAGTGGAACCAATAGTTTCCGGTACGGCGGACTTTACCGGCGGACCGACAAGACCGCCCAATGAGCCGAGGAACGGCGTTGAGAGATATTATAACGAGCTGGACAGAAGAATATACGAGAGTGATGTGCAACAGGACATAGTTTACATACCGCTGGGCAACACGGCCTGGAGAACGTCGCTGCTTAAAGACCTCCGCTTTGACAAGAGAATAGTGTTTCGCGGCGGTGCGCCTGATTATGATCTGGAAATGAGAGCCGTTGACGCAGGGTATAAAGGGTCCTTTGTCAAGGATGCCTGGGTGTATCACAACAAGGCAACTGAAAAAGGGTATTTCGCACTGATGAAGCACAGATACAGATATCTGGTTGGAGCGGCTGTGGTGATGCTCAAAAACAGGAGATTGAGGAAGAGAGTCTCAGAAAAGAGGATGATCGTAAGGATGCCGTTTGCCTATGTGGAGGCGGCAATGAAACCAATTGCACTTATTCATGCCTACTTTTACTGGAACCTTGTCGTAAAGCGGAAGTGAATAATTCCATGGCTTTAAGCGAACCTGGAGACGACCGGTTGTTTGCAGCAAAGCGCATATGCAACAATTTATAAACATTGAGAGTTTCGTCACCCACTACAAATTAGGGTTACTGCATGAAGAGAAGTTCACGTGTATGGAAGAAACGGGGCAAGATGCGCTGGAAATGGCGAAAAAAGAGAATGAGGAGGAGAAAGAGAGCCCAGAAGATGAGGAAGCAGTAAACCCTTTAATTTCTTTCACCCAGGGGGTTTGGGGTAGTCCGGTATCCTTGCGGGCTCCAGTAATATTTGATGGTTGAGACCTCCTGGCAGCGAATGAATTGTTCCTTTAACTGACGAAAGGATGATGAAATACTGGAGCGATGAGCTGCCTGAGAAGGAGGCACCCGCTGATGTGGGTTCAAATCCCACAACCCCCATCGTATGATTTTCGAGCGTTATCCGTTGTGCCATTGGCTTTTTTGACGGTTGTTTTCATTTTCAAAACGAAACGAATATTGGGCCGACATCCGCACAGACTGATCGTAACGTGCTGGATCAGCTTACACTTCAATCCTGAGTTAGTTTCGCGACAAGGAAGTCTGCCGCCGCGCCGAAACCCTTTCTTGCATTCTCAGATTTTGTGAAGCCATGCCCCTCGTCTGGAAACACCATGTATTCGACGCTCCTGCCCATTTGCTTCAACCTGTCAACCATCTGATCAGATTCGGGCTTTACGACGCGCGGGTCGTTGGCACCCTGTATAATGAGCATGTCTGCCTTCGTTCTGTCGATGTAGGTTATCGGCGACCGCTGCAAAAGGAAGTCTGACTCGGTTTCCGCATCGCCGACCCATTCCTTCATGAATCTGAGCCAGAACGGCGGAACAGACTTGCAGAAGGTGAGAAGATTGGAGGGGCCGCAGATATCCACTCCAGCCTTCCAGTACTCGGGAAGACGTGTTACGCAGGAAAGTGTTGCAAACCCTCCGAAGCTTCCTCCAAAGACAGCCATTCTGTTGCCGTCAATTTCCTTTCTGCCCATGAGCCATTCTGCCGCGAATTTAAGATCCTGGAGTTCATTTCCTCCCCAGTCTCTGTGAATCAGCTTCTGATAGGATTTGCCATAGCCCGTGGACCCCCTGATATTTGGACAGAATACACCGATGCCGGAGTACTGAAGGAACTGATAGAGGCCCTCGTATCCCCATCCCGGCCTCTCCTGCGCCTCGGGGCCGCCATGAATTGACAGCACCACAGGGAATTTTGCCTTCCGCCCGACTGGCTTGTAATAGAAGGCTGGAATCGCCCTTCCGTCGAAGGATTCGTAATGGACAAGCAAGGGAGGCGGTATGCCTGAAGGAACGCCGCCTGCCATGCTGTCCGTCAATATGGCGCCCCGTCTGCGCGACAGTTCCAGCAGCATGATCTCCGGCGGCCTTGCATCAGGAGCCCAGATAAACGCAACAGTCTTTCTCGACCTGTCGGTTGATATGCCGTTCAGGCTGCTGTAGAGGTGGCCTCTGTATGGCATGCGTATCCTGGCGAATTTCGAACCTGGCCTTCCGAGATAAAGTTCGGAGTACCCCTCATTATTTATGGAATACAGCAACTCCCGGCTGACGGCCGAATAGAGTACGCTTTCAACATCGTGTTTTCCCTGATATATCGGCACCAGTGCGCCGTTCTTCGGGTTGAAGAGCGAGAGATGACTGAATTCACTGCCCACATCTGAAAGCACAAGAACGTTGCCGTCTGTTGTCCAGCCTACTGCGTCCACAGCCGCGTTTTCCTCATGCGGAAGGATCTCGGTAGTCTTTGACTTCTTGATGTCATGAATGAAACTGTGCCTGTTCGTATTGCTGTGAATTTGTTCTACTGTCAGCCTCAAGCCTGTCTGATCCCAAATCGGTTCGGTCCAGATAAAGCCCTGATCCAAAGGCCTTTTCTCCGTTCCGTTTCTCATGTTTCTTATTACCAGGTCGAAGTCGGTCTTTGCACGTCTGTTGTCACAATATGCGAACAGATTGCCGTCCGGATGAATGCTGCCCCTGTTTATCTCGTGCCTTGTGGTTTCGTCGCTGGTAACCGCAAAAGGTTCTCCGCCGGTTGCTGGAATGCCGTAAATCTGGAATTGTTCATTTCCTCCTGTGTCCGCAATAAAATAAATCATGCGCCTGTCGGGAGATATGACAAACTCCCTAACTGTCCTGTCATAAAAAGCAGTTAGCATCCTCTGATATCCGGGGGTCATGTCCCGGGAAAATGACTGAGTCCACAGGTTGAACTGCCCGTTAATGTCAGATGTGTACAAAACACTGTTTCCGGCCAGCACATCCACTGTGCCGTACCTGAAGTATTGCGTGAAACGCGAATATGTTGTTGGCACTCGTTTATTGAGATTCCCCGCCATGATGCACTCATCAGTTGTGGTTTTAAGTAATTTTCGAGAAGCCCGGGACAATCATTTGACAAGTATAATGGCAATTATACTAACCATGATTATAGAAAAACAATGTGGAGAATTAAAAGGTACTACTGGATGGGTATTCATATATGGCAGAAGGTAAACCGACAAGACTTTTCTAATCAGAGAATGTTCGGGATTTGCTGACTATTCCTTCGTCACCAGGGATAGAACCGTGAGATCCTCTACAGTATGAATACAGTGGCTTCCTACCGAAGAATCCGTAGCTGTTCGTGCTTCGACTGGAACAGCCGGATGGACAACAGAGTTCCGTCTGATCTTACGCTCTCTCTACACACGTGAATTCTGGCATGTCCTGCCCCTCTGCCATAGACATATTCAGTTCTTGTAATACGTTTGTCGCTCGCTTTCATCTTCCCATTACAATGGGATATCTTCCTGCTCGCTATGCATAATTGCAATGCACAAAAAACAGTATTTTTGTGCATCACATTTCGTCAACATGCTCACTATGATTTGAGGAACAGTTTCAGACACAGGCTGCGTAGGCGGAAAGAATCTATTTTTCTTGATTTCATGAGCTTTGGAACAAACACTTAAATAATTATCCAAACATTAGATAATCCTGCGCGTGGATAACTTGAAGTTCTATGATCGTGAAAGGAACCTGGCAGTCTTACGGGATGCAGTAAAACAAAAAGGTTCAGCCATGATCGCCATAAGCGGCAGACGCAGAGTGGGAAAAAGCAGACTTGTGGATGAATTCCTGAAGGGGAATAGAGCTTCAAGAGTAATGGTCGTACCGAAAGAAGAGAAGCAGGTGGCAAATGATTTTGCAGATGCTCTTTCGGATGGCTACAGACCCGTGTTCAACACAGTCAAGGAAGCACTCGAATATTTCTTTGCAAATTCCGGGGAGCGCATTCTCTTCATTGACGAGTTTCCCAACTTCCTGGAAGTGAACCAATCGGTGCCATTCGAGCTGCAGCGGATATGGGATGCACATAAGGACAGAACGGCCAAGATATTGATCGTTTCCGGATCCTACACAGGCATGATGGACAGAATTTTCACAGTGAGGAAGGCTCCACTCTTCAACCGCGCGACCTACAAGATTCTTCTCGAGCCTCTGCAAAGGGAGCACATCTGGAGAATCCTGCGTGAAAGCATTGGAATGCAGGACCCTGTCGAGATGATCAGGACCTACTCGGTTCTTGGAGGAATTCCATACTACTATGAACTTATGGAAAAGCAGGCCGGGGGGAATGCCGATGTCATTTCATTGTTTTTTGGCCTGGGGCAGCTCAGAGAGGAGGGTCAGGATGTGCTGAGACAGGAGTTTGGTTCCACCTACAAGAGGTATTTTGCCATTCTGGAAGCGATAGGCAGCGGCATGGTTTCCTCGGGAGAGATAGCAGACCGGATAGGATTGCGCCAGACCACCTTGTCCAAGTATCTCATCTCGCTGCAGATGGATTTCAAACTGATACATCGAATTGTGCCGTTCGGTCAGAATCCACACAGAAGCAAGAAAGGCATTTACATGATTAGTGACAACCTGCTGGCCTTCTGGTTCAGTCATGTGTACGGGAAGATACAGCAACCTGACACGGAAGCTCTCAACGCCTTTGTAGGGAAGAGGTTTGAACTCATGTGTGCAGACTTTCTAATGACATACCTGAGGAAGAGGGGAGAACAGATAATTGCGTCCGGCAGATGGTGGGGGAGCGTGGAAGTGGAGAAGGGCAAACACGAGCAGCGTGAAATAGATCTGATTGTCGAGACGAACAGAAGTCTGTACATCGGCGAATGCAAGTGGAGCTCTAAAAAAGCGGGCAAAAAGGAGCTTGAACACCTCCGGCAAACCGCCAGTGCGCTCAAAACAGGAAAGCCCATAACCTTTGTTTTGTTC